>NZ_KV808797.1:228382-338597 GCF_001812375.1 Streptococcus sp. HMSC077F03 | reverse complement strand
GCTCTAGTGCATGAATTGCCAGAATACACAGGCCCGCTAGCAACAGTAGGTGATCAAGCTGCTCCAACAGTAGAGAAACCTGAGTTTAAACTTAGCTCACTTGCTTCAGATGAAGGTAAGGCACCGGCACCGGAACTAAAACAAGAAGTGACGAAGCGAGAAACAGCTGAACAAAGCTTGCCAGCAACAGGTGAGAGCCAATCTGATACAGCCCTCTTCCTAGCAGGTGTTAGCCTAGCCCTATCTGCTCTCTTTGTAGCAAAAACAAAGAAAGACTAGTATTTAGTAAAACCTCTTAACAAGATTACGAAATCCGTTTCCTATCTTTCCCAATGAGGTTTATAGTACAGAAAAAGCCTGAGAAGATGTCTTCTCAGGCTTTTGTTAAGCACATAAATGCAATAGAGCTATGAAAAAATCACCCAGAAAAATCTGGGTGATAAATGTTATGGTTGTGCTGGTTGAGGATTCTGATTTTGGTTCTGGTTTTGTTGACCAGGCGTTGTATTTGGTTGCTGGTTATTGGTATTATTGTTTGCACTATTATTCGTGCTTGGAGTAGTTGAGCTTGACTGTGAAGTTGAACTTTCTGATGTCGAGCTCGAACTTTCAGGCGTTGGTGCCTGTTGCGGAGCAGGAGCAATCCATGCAGAACGAGCACCGTTTTTAAAGACGAACTCACCACTTCGATAGAGGCCTTCTGGCATAGTCCAGTCGCCAGGGTTGTTATCCTCAGACAGATAAGTCATCATTGAACGGTAGACCTTAGCAGCAACATAGAAGCCATCACCAACGATAGGAGTAAGGCGGTTTGAGTAACCTGTCCATACAGCCATTGAATATTTGCGAGTATAACCAACAAACATTTCATCTGGAGCTACATAACCAGTATTTTTGATGTAGTTTTCAATTTCTTCGTCTGTATAGTTTGATGTACCAGTCTTACCAGCTTGAGGTAGCCAAGGGAGATAAGCACCACGACCCGTTCCGTATGCCAAGACAGTCTTCATCATTTCTGTCATCATATAGGCGGTCGTCTCTTTCATGGCACGAGTACCAGGATCAGCGTATTCTTTTGAGCTACCATCGCTAAAGACGATTTTATTGATATACATTGGTTTATGGTAGATACCACCGTTAGCAAAAGCAGCGTAAGCAGCAGCCATTTTCTCACTACTTGCTCCGTACTTTTTGTTTGACTCAGTCGTGTTACTTGAAATCGCGTTGGCATAGTGCATATCTGGATAGTCAATACCGATTCCATTTAGGAAGGTCTTGGCTCTATCTAAACCGACTTTGTTCAAGGTTTCTACGGCTGTAACGTTCCGTGATTGTTGGAGCGCATATTGGATGGTGATGTTTCCAAAGTAACTTCTATCCCAGTTGTAGACGGGAGTGTCTGTTCCAGGATAATTGTAAGGAACATCGTGAACAATTGAAGCAGTTGAGTCGTAGATGTCATACTCCAAGGCAGGAGCATAGTCTGTGATTGGCTTCATGGTAGAACCCCAGTCACGGTTGGTTTCAACAGCTTGGTTGATTCCGAAGGAAACATTGCTTGATTGGTGACGAGAACCTAACTGAGCAATGACTTTCCCATTTGTCACATCCACAATCGTTGAAGCTACTTGCATTTCATCATCTGGATAGTTGACATACTCGTCGGTATTGTAGATATCCCAGAGATGTTGTTGAACTTTAGGATCAACGTTGGTGTAGACGTCCATACCAGTCGTTAAGAGGTTGTAGCCTGTTTCTTGTTCGACTTGATCGATTACCTCTTTGAGATAGTTGTCCATGTATGGAGGATAACTATTAGCCGATTTTAGACTTTGAAGTCCATCTGTAATCGGAGTATTAATCGCTTTTTCATATTGCTCAGCTGAAATGTAACCTTGCCCCTTCATCTCAGAGAGGACGAGATTACGACGTTCTTGAGCGGCTTCTGGATGCGAGTATGGATCATACTGGTTTGGAGCCTGAGGCATACCAGCAAGGAGAGCCAGTTGAGGAATACTTAGATCTTTGAGATCCTTGCCATAGTAACTTTGGGCAGCTGTCTGCATTCCGTAATTACCGTTTGACATGTAAACCTTGTTGATGTAGTAGGTCAAGATCTCTTGTTTAGTCGCTTTTTGTTCTAACTGAACGGCTAACCAAGCTTCCTGAGCCTTACGAGAAAGAGTTTGATCAGAAGTTGACGTAGAGAAATAGGTTAACTTGATCAACTGCTGTGTCAAGGTGGAAGCTCCTTGCAGACCTCCACCACCACGAAGGTTTCGTAGGGTAGCACCTAGGATACGGATCGTGTCGATTCCTCGGTGATTAAAGAAGCGATGGTCCTCAATCGAAACAATAGCGTTGACCAAATCTGTCGGTATTTCGTTTGCTTGGGCATTGACCCGACGTTCCGATCCAAGATCAGCGATAAGTTCATCATTGCTATCATAGATCTTACTTGACGTTGTAGCGACTAGTTTACTTTCAGAAAGTTCTGGAGCCTTGCTAACATAGTAGAGGAAGAGACCTCCACCAAGCATTACAGCTGCGATAAATACAGTTAAGAGACTGATGCTGACATACTTAGCTATTCGCAGAAAAGTTTGTTTGTTCATCTTGTTTTACCACCTAGTAAATGTTCTTTGATAACGTCGAGGTAGGGAATTTGAGGAAAGGCCCCAGGCTCAATCCTATATCCATTTTCTCGAATATATCCAAGTGGCATTGACTTCTGTCCCTTATCTTGATGATAGAAACGGATGAGATCAATAGCCGGTAATAAGTAGGTTTCTTGCTGAGAAGAAAAGTGAAGGAGTACAAAGCAGATTCCTTGCTGGGCAAGGACTTGTTCCATATGCTGGATCTGATGGAGATGAAAATTCTTCATCGGTATCGCATGTTTTTGCCTGGTTTCCTTTGCTTCAAAGTCGATGTAGTATCCATCATAAACCCCTGAATAGTCAGTAGTTGAGGCTTGTCTAAAGTAGGCTTCAACGATCTTGGCTCGACTTCGTTGGGGATAGTCGACACGTACGATTTGGATGGGAGTCGGTTTCTTGTGGATAACAGCCAGCCCATGCGACAAGTAGTAGTCGTTCGTAGCATTGATCATCTTTTCAAAAGACATTCCCCGATTTGCGAAATTTTTAGTTTGTGACAGGGGTGCTTGTCTCTTTTGAGATGAAATTTTATGTGGATAGTTGACCATAATTCTCCTTATTGGTACAATAACATCACTCTATTATATCATAAATTTACAAAGAAAGGGTTAAAAATGACATCAGCCTTGATTTTAGGCTATTCAGCCTTCGACCTTGGTCTCTTTAATGACAAGGATATTCGCGTTGATATTATCAAAACAGCTATTCGGAGAGACTTGGAACGTCTAGCAGAGGATGGGGTGACTTGGCTTGTCTTTACAGGGACTTTGGGCTTTGAGTACTGGGCGCTTCAGGTGGCAAAAGACATGAAAGCAGACTATGGATTTCAACTGGCGACCATTTTTGATTTTGAAACCCATGGTAGTAACTGGAATGAAGCAAATCAAGCGAAATTGAGTGAGTTCAAGCAGGTTGATTTTGTCAAATACGCCTATCCACAATATGAGCACAAGGGACAATTACGCGATTATCAAAAATTTCTGCTGGAAAATACAGATACTTGCTACCTTTTTTACGACGAAGAAAACGAAACCAAGTTACGATATTTTTACCAAATGATAAAAAATCAAGCGGACTATGTTACAAGAAGATTAACATTTGAGGACTTAAATGAAATAGTAGAAAATTTTTCAGAAAAGTAAGGTTTTGACCTTGATTTTTACTTGTCTTTTTTTATATAATAATACTAGTAACCCAGAATGGAGAGAGACATGGCAAGTATTATATTTTCAGCAAAAGATATTTTTGAACAAGAATTTGGACGTGAAGTACGTGGATACAGCAAAGCAGAGGTAGACGAATTCCTAGACGATGTGATTAAGGATTATGAAACCTACGCAGCTTTGGTCAAATCCCTTCGTCAAGAGATTGCTGATTTGAAGGAAGAATTATCTCATAAACCACAGGTAGCGCCAACTCAACCAGACTCTATTGAAGTAACAGCTTCTACTTCAATGACAAACTTTGATATTTTGAAACGCTTAAATCGTCTCGAAAAAGAAGTATTTGGTAAGCAAATCTTAGACAACCAAGATTTATAATTGACTAAGGAATGAGTGCAATTTTTGGATAATCGCGTGAAGAGGATCTCTTTTCATGAGGAAAGTCCATGCTAGCACAGGCTGTGATGCCTGTAGTGTTTGTGCTAGGCGAATCCATAAGCCTAGGGACGAGAAATCGTTACGGCAGTCGAAATGGCTAAGTCTTCGGATAGGTCAGAATAGGCTTGAAAGTGCCACAGTGACGGAGTCTTTCTGGAAACAGAGAGAGTGGAACGCGGTAAACCCCTCAAGCTAGCAACCCAAATTTTGGTCGGGGCATGGAGTGCACGGAAACGAACGTAGTACTCTGACTGCTAGCAGCTTTATGCTGTTAGCGGTAGACAGATGATTATCGAAGGAAGTGGTCCTAGTCACTTCTGGAACAAAACATGGCTTATAGAAAATTGCATATAGGTTGGGGCTGAGAAATCTTTCTCAACCTCATTTTTTAAAGTGAACAAGAGAAAGGTCTTGCAAGACTAGAAATGAAAGAACAATTTAATTTAATCGCAACGGCTGCGGCGGGTCTTGAGGCTGTCGTTGGACGTGAGGTGCGAGATCTTGGTTATGATTGCCAGGTTGAAAATGGGCGTGTTCGCTTTCAAGGAGATGTGAAGGTAATCATTGAGACCAACCTTTGGCTTCGCGCAGCGGATCGCATCAAGATTGTAGTCGGAAGTTTTCCAGCTAAGACTTTTGAAGAGCTTTTTCAAGGCGTTTTTGCTCTAGATTGGGAAAACTATCTCCCGCTAGGAGCACGTTTCCCGATATCAAAGGCAAAATGTGTGAAGTCTAAACTCCACAACGAGCCCAGTGTTCAGGCTATTTCCAAGAAGGCTGTTGTGAAGAAATTACAAAAACACTATGCCCGCCCAGAAGGAGTTCCCTTGATGGAAACGGGTCCCGAGTTTAAGATTGAGGTATCTATCCTGAAAGATGTGGCAACGGTCATGATTGACACGACAGGTTCTAGCCTTTTTAAACGTGGTTATCGTACGGAAAAGGGTGGAGCACCCATCAAGGAAAATATGGCAGCGGCCATTTTACAACTCTCTAACTGGTATCCAGACAAGCCCTTGATTGATCCAACCTGTGGTTCAGGAACTTTCTGTATCGAGGCGGCTATGATTGCCAGAAAAATGGCACCAGGCCTTCGCCGTTCCTTTGCTTTTGAGGAATGGAACTGGGTCAGCGATCGGCTAATCCAGGAAGTTCGTACAGAGGCGGCTAAGAAAATGGATCGTGAACTTGAGCTGGACATTATGGGCTGTGATATTGATGCTCGCATGGTGGAGATTGCCAAGGCAAATGCCCAAGCAGCTGGCGTCGCAGGTGATATCACCTTTAAGCAAATGCGGGTACAGGACCTGCGTACAGACAAGATTAATGGCGTTATCATTTCCAATCCACCATATGGGGAACGTTTGTCTGATGATGCAGGAGTTACCAAGCTCTATGCTGAGATGAGACAAGTCTTTGCACCACTGAAAACGTGGAGTAAGTTTATCCTGACGAGTGACGAAGCTTTTGAAAGCAAGTACGGAAGTCCAGCTGATAAAAAGCGAAAACTCTATAACGGGACCTTAAAAGTAGATTTGTATCAATACTTTGGTCAGCGTGTCAAACGCCAAGAGGTAAAATAGAAAGGTGAACTCATGAGTAAGAAAAGACGTGATCGTCATAAAAAAGGACATCAAGAACCACAATTCGACTTTGACGAAGCAAAAGACTTGACTGTTGGTCAAGTCATTCGTAAGAATGAAGAGGTGGAGGCTGGAGTATTGCCTGAGGACAGTATCTTAGACAAATACATCAAACAACACCGTGAAGAGATTGAAGCTGACAAGTTTGAAACTCGTCAGTTTAAAAAAGAAGAACTGGCTTCTACTCAAAACCTAGAGGAAATGATCCAAGAAGTGCGAGAATCTAGTGAGACTTCTGATCAGGTAGACGATTCAGACCTGGTTGCTGAGGAATCTATTGAAGAGATAGAAAATGAAGAGACTACTCAGTTTGTTCCACCACTTCAAGATGAAGAAAATGCTGAAATAGAGCCTCTCGTTTTAACAGAAACAGAGCCCAAAGAAATAAATGAGGAACGAGAAGAGGAGACCTATACACCTCTATCACGTTCGGCTCAAACAGAACCTGAAACAGGCTCTAAGAAGAAAGCTGTCATCATCATTGCTTCTGTAGTAGCTGCAATCCTTGTGCTTGCTGGAACGTATTATGTCTACCGACAAGTATCTCGCTCAAACCAAGAAATTCAGGCTTCTCAATCATCTTCAGGCAATCAGGAATCGCAAACCGACTTGCAAGAGTTTAATACGCTCTATGATACTTTCTATACAGATGCTAATAAGACAGCTCTGAAAAACAGCCAGTTTGATAAATTAAGCCAATTGAAAACCTTGCTAGATAAGTTAGAAGGTAGCCGTGATTATACACTAGCTAAGTCAAGATATGATAGTCTAGCAACTCAAATCAAGGCCATTCAAGATGTTAATGCCCTCTTTGAAAGTCCAGCTATTACGGACGGTGTCTTGGATACCAATGCGAAAGCCAAAGCGGATGCTAAATTTACAGAAATCAAGACAGGGAACATAGAACTAGACAAACTCTTGGATAAGGCCATTAGTCTTGGTAAGAGCCAACAAACCAGTGCTTCCAGCTCAAGTTCAAGCTCTAGCACGAGTCAAGCAAGCTCAAGTTCAGCTACAGAAAGCAATGCAAGCAGTACGACACCTTCTACAAGCACTACGGAACCAGCTAGAGATACGAATGGTGGTTTGTCTGGCGATGGGGTTAATCTTCAAAGAAGTGCTAGTCGTGTACCGTACAACCAATCAGCTGTAGACGATAGCAACAACCCTGCTTGGACGTTTTCGGATGGTGTATTGGAACAAGTCCTAGCAACATCACGTGCTCGTGGCTATATCACTGGAAATCAATATATCCTAGAACGTGTCAATATCGTAAACGGAAATGGTTATTACAACCTCTATAAACCAGATGGAACCTATCTCTTCACCCTCAACTGTAAGACAGGTTACTTTGTAGGGAATGGTTCTGGTCATGCAGATGACTTGGACTACTAGGACTCCGTTACAAAATTCTTTCCTTTCATAGGTAAAAATGATAAAATAAAACATATTAAACAAGAGGAGTGTCACATGACAAAAGCTAACTTTGGTGTCGTTGGTATGGCCGTAATGGGTCGTAACCTTGCCCTAAATATCGAATCTCGTGGTTATACAGTTGCCATTTACAACCGTAGTAAAGAAAAAACAGAAGACGTAATTGCTTGCCATCCTGAAAAGAACTTTGTGCCAAGCTATGACGTGGAAAGCTTTGTAAACTCAATCGAAAAACCTCGTCGTATCATGCTGATGGTTCAAGCTGGACCTGGTACAGACGCAACTATCCAAGCCCTTCTTCCACACCTTGACAAGGGAGATATCTTGATTGACGGAGGAAACACTTTCTACAAAGATACCATCCGCCGTAATGAAGAATTGGCAAACTCAGGCATCAACTTTATCGGTACGGGGGTTTCTGGTGGTGAAAAAGGTGCCCTTGAAGGTCCGTCTATCATGCCTGGTGGACAAAAAGAAGCCTACGAATTGGTTGCGGATGTTCTCGAAGAAATCTCAGCTAAAGCACCAGAAGATGGAAAACCATGTGTGACTTACATCGGTCCTGATGGAGCTGGTCACTATGTGAAAATGGTCCACAACGGTATCGAGTATGGTGACATGCAATTGATCGCAGAAAGCTACGACCTCATGCAACACTTGCTTGGCCTTTCTGCAGAAGACATGGCAGAAATTTTTACTGAGTGGAACAAGGGCGAGTTGGACAGCTACTTGATCGAAATCACAGCTGATATCTTGAGCCGTAAAGATGATGAAGGTCAAGATGGACCAATCGTAGACTATATCCTTGATGCTGCAGGCAACAAGGGAACTGGTAAATGGACTAGCCAATCAGCTCTTGACCTTGGTGTGCCATTGTCACTCATCACTGAGTCAGTATTTGCGCGTTACATCTCTACATACAAAGAAGAGCGTGTACATGCTAGCAAGGTGCTTCCAAAACCAGCTACTTTCAAATTTGAAGGTGACAAGGCTGAGTTGATTGAAAAGATCCGTCAAGCCCTTTACTTCTCAAAAATCATCTCATACGCACAAGGTTTTGCTCAATTGCATGTGGCTTCTAAAGAAAATAACTGGAACTTGCCATTTGCGGACATCGCATCTATCTGGCGTGATGGCTGTATCATCCGTTCTCGTTTCTTGCAAAAGATCACAGATGCCTACAACCGTGATGCAGACCTTGCAAACCTTCTCTTGGATGAATACTTCTTGGATGTCACTGCCAAGTACCAACAAGCAGTGCGTGATATCGTAGCTCTTGCTGTTCAAGCTGGTGTACCAGTGCCAACCTTCTCAGCAGCTATTACTTACTTTGATAGCTACCGTTCAGCTGACCTTCCTGCTAACTTGATCCAAGCGCAACGTGACTACTTTGGTGCCCACACTTACCAACGTAAAGACAAAGAAGGAACATTCCACTACTCTTGGTATGACGAAAAATAAGTAGGTCTGCCATGGGGAAACGGATTTTATTACTTGAGAAAGAACGAAATCTCGCTCATTTTCTCAGTCTGGAACTCCAAAAAGAGCAATACCGTGTTGATCTGGTCGAGGAGGGGCAAAAAGCCCTCTCCATGGCTCTCCAGACAGATTATGACTTGATTTTACTGAATGCTCGTCTGGGGGATATGACGGCCCAGGATTTTGCAGAGAGGCTGAGTCGGACAAAACCTGCCTCAGTGATCATGGTCTTGGACCATCGCGAAGAATTGCAAGACCAGATTGAGACAATCCAGCGCTTCGCCGTTTCTTACATCTATAAGCCAGTGATTATTGATCAGCTGGTGGCTCGTATTTCAGCGATTTTCCGAGGTCGGGACTTTATCGACCAACATTGTAGTCAGATGAAGGTCCCAACGTCTTACCGCAATTTGCGTATGGATGTAGAACATCATACCGTTTATCGTGGCGAGGAGATGATTGCTCTGACGCGCCGTGAGTATGACCTTTTGGCCACTCTCATGGGAAGCAAGAAGGTCTTGACTCGTGAGCAGTTGTTGGAAAGTGTTTGGAAGTACGAAAGTGCGACAGAAACCAATATCGTGGATGTTTATATCCGTTATCTACGTAGCAAGCTTGATGTAAAAGGTCAAAAAAGCTACATTAAAACCGTGCGTGGTGTTGGTTACACCATGCAAGAATAGAAAAGCAGTTGCAGTTGTGTAACTGCTTTTTTTGAGAAGTTTCTATATATTGACATACAATAAAGTCTTTGCTACAATCAGTTATGGAGGAAAGATCTAATGAAAAAATTTAAAATAATGATGCAAGTTGGACTGACAGTCTTTTTCTTTGCTTTGTTAGCGACAAGCACCGTCTTTGCGGATGATGTTGATTCAGAAGGCTGGCAATTTGTCCAAGAAAATGGTAGAACCTACTACAAGAAGGGTGACATCAAAGAAACGGACTGGCGAGTGATTGATGGCAAGACCTATTATTTTGATTATAATGGTGAAATGGTTGTTGGTTGGCAATATATTCCAATGCCAGTTAAAGGATATACAATTGGTCCTTACCCAAATGGTATCAGATTAGAAGGTTCCCCAATGCCAGAATGGTACTACTTTGACAAAAATGGAGTGCTACAAGAGTTTGTTGGTTGGAAAGCATTAGAGGTTAAAACTAAAGACAGTGTTGGAAGAAAGTATGGGGAAAAACGTACAAACCCAGAAGATAAAGAAGAGAAGAGTTTTTACACGAACTATTACTTTAATCAAGATCATTCTTTAGAGACAGGTTGGCTTTATGACCAGTCTAATTGGTATTATCTAGCTAAAACGGAAATTAATGGAGAAAGCTATATTGGTGGTGAAAGACGTGCAGGTTGGATAAACGATGATTCAACTTGGTATTATCTCGATGCAACAACTGGCATTATGCAAACTGGTTGGAAGCAAATTGGCAATAAGTGGTACTACCTCCGTTCATCAGGAGCTATGACAACTGGCTGGTATCAGGAAGGCCCAACTTGGTACTATTTAGATGCTGAAAATGGCGATATGAAAACAGGCTGGCAATATCTTGGTAACAAGTGGTACTACCTTCGTTCATCAGGAGCCATGGCAACTGGTTGGGTGAAAGATGGTTCAACTTGGTACTACCTAAATGCAAGTAATGGAGATATGAAGACAGGTTGGTTCCAAGTCAATGGCAAATGGTACTATGCTTATAGCTCAGGTGCTTTAGCAGTGAATACCACTGTAGATGGCTACTACGTCAACTATAATGGCGAATGGGTTCAATAATGAAAGAGGCGATTGTGAAGGAAACAATCGCTTTTTTTGTGAAAATATAATAAAATAGATAGGAGAAAATACTACTGTATGAAATGAGACGGTCTTTTCGTCTGGTTAAAGGAAAACATGACAAAAAAAGTTGGTGTCGGTCAGGCACATAGTAAGATTATTTTAATAGGAGAGCACGCTGTTGTATACGGCTATCCTGCCATTTCCTTGCCTCTCATAGAGGTGGAGGTGACCTGTAAGGTGGTCCCTGCTGAAAGTCCATGGCGTCTTTATGAGGAGGATACCTTGTCCATGGCGGTTTATGCCTCGCTGGAGTATTTGGATATCAAAGAAGCCTGCATTCGATGTGTGATTGACTCGGCTATCCCTGAAAAACGGGGGATGGGTTCGTCAGCGGCTATCAGCATAGCGGCCATTCGTGCGGTATTTGACTACTACCAAGCCGACCTGCCTCACGATGTGCTAGAAATCTTGGTCAATCGGGCTGAGATGATTGCCCATATGAATCCAAGCGGTTTGGATGCCAAGACCTGTCTCAGTGACCAACCCATTCGCTTTATCAAGAACCTTGGATTTACAGAGCTTGAGATGAATCTATCTGCCTATTTGGTGATTGCTGATACAGGTGTGTATGGCCACACTCGTGAAGCCATCCAAGTGGTTCAAAGTATGGGGAAGGATGCCCTACCGTTTTTGCATGCCTTGGGAGAATTGACCCAGCAGGCAGAAGATGCGATTAGACGAAAAGATGCTGAAAGACTGGGACAAATCCTCAGTCAAGCGCATCTACATTTAAAAGAAATTGGTGTCAGCAGCCCTGAGGCAGACTCCCTCGTTGAAACGGCTCTGAGCGACGGTGCTCTGGGTGCCAAGATGAGTGGTGGTGGCCTAGGAGGTTGTATCATTGCCTTGGTAGCCAATCTGGATCAAGCACAAGAACTAGCAAAACGATTAGAAGAGAAAGGAGCTGTTCAGACATGGATCGAAAGCCTGTAACAGTACGTTCCTACGCAAATATTGCCATTATCAAATACTGGGGAAAGAAAAAAGAGAAAGAGATGGTTCCTGCTACTAGCAGTATCTCTCTGACTTTGGAAAATATGTATACAGAGACGACCTTGTCGCCTCTACCAGCCCATGCGACGGCGGATGCCTTTTATATCAATGGTCAGCTCCAAAATGAGGCGGAGCATGCCAAGATGAGCAAGATTATCGACCGCTACCGTCCAGAAGGTGAGGGTTTTGTCCGTATCGATACCCAAAACAACATGCCGACCGCGGCGGGTCTGTCTTCCAGTTCCAGTGGTTTGTCCGCCTTGGTCAAGGCTTGCAATGCCTATTTCCAGCTTGGTTTGGATCGGAGTCAGTTGGCACAGGAGGCTAAGTTCGCTTCAGGTTCTTCCTCTCGTAGTTTTTATGGACCGCTCGGTGCCTGGGACAAGGATAGTGGGGAGATTTACCCTGTAGAGACAGACTTGAAACTAGCTATGATTATGTTGGTGCTAGAGGACAAGAAAAAACCAATCTCTAGCCGTGATGGGATGAAACTCTGTGTGGAAACTTCGACGACCTTTGATGATTGGGTGCGCCAGTCTGAGAAGGACTATCAGGATATGCTGCTTTATCTCAAGGAAAATGACTTTGCCAAGGTTGGGGAATTAACGGAGAAAAATGCCCTAGCCATGCACGCTACGACCAAGACTGCTAGTCCAGCCTTTTCTTATCTAACGGATGCTTCCTATGAAGCCATGGACTTTGTCCGCCAACTTCGCGAGCAAGGAGAGGCCTGCTACTTTACCATGGATGCCGGTCCCAATGTCAAGGTCCTCTGTCAAGAGAAAGATTTGGATCATCTATCTGAAATCTTTGGTCAACGTTACCGCTTGATTGTGTCAAAAACAAAGGATTTGAGTCAAGATGATAGCTGTTAAAACTTGCGGAAAACTCTATTGGGCAGGTGAATATGCTATTTTAGAGCCAGGACAGTTAGCCTTGATAAAGGCCATCCCCATCTATATGAAGGCTGAGATTGCCTTTTCTGACAGCTACCGTATCTACTCAGATCTGTTTGATTTCGCAGTGGACTTGACGCCAAATCCTGACTACAGCTTGATTCAAGAAACGATTACTCTAGTGGAAGATTTCCTGACTTATCGAGGTCAGGAGCTAAGACCTTTTTCCTTGGAAATCCGTGGCAAAATGGAACGGGAAGGGAAAAAGTTTGGTCTAGGCTCTAGCGGTAGTGTCGTTGTCTTGGTTATTAAGGCGCTGCTGGCTCTGTATGATATTACGGTTGATCAGGAACTCTTGTTCAAGCTGGCTAGCGCGGTCTTACTCAAGCGAGGAGACAATGGTTCTATGGGAGACCTTGCCTGTATCGTTGCAGAGGATTTGGTTCTCTACCAGTCTTTTGATCGAAAGAAGATAGCTGCTTGGTTGCAAGAAGAAAGCTTGGCAACAGTTTTAGAGCGTGACTGGGGCTTTTCCATCTCACAAGTGAAACCAACCCTAGAATGTGATTTCCTAGTGGGATGGACCAAGCAAGTGGCCGTATCGAGTCAAATGGTTAAGCAAATCAAGCAAAACATAGGCCAGAAATTTTTAACTTCCTCAAAAGCAACAGTGGTTACTTTGGTAGAAGCCTTGGAGCAGGGAAATGCAGAAAAAATCATCGAGCAGCTGGAAACAGCCAGTCAGCTTTTAGAAGGCTTGAGCTCAGATATTTATATGCCTTCGCTCAGGGAGTTAAAAATGGCCAGCCAAGGTTTGCAGGCTGTTGCCAAGAGTAGTGGGGCTGGTGGTGGTGACTGTGGCATTGCCTTGAGTTTTAATGAGCAATCAACTGAAACCTTAAAAAACCGTTGGGCCGATCTGGGGATTGAGCTCTTATACCAAGAAAGGATAGGACATGACGACAAATCGTAAGGACGAGCATATCCGCTATGCCCTTGAGCAGAAAAGTTCCTATAATAGCTTTGATGAGGTGGAGTTGATTCATTCTTCCCTGCCTCTTTATGACCTGGATGAGATTGATTTATCTACAGAGTTTGCGGGTCGAAAGTGGGATTTTCCTTTTTATATCAATGCCATGACGGGTGGAAGCGATAGGGGGAGAGAAATCAATCAAAAACTGGCTCAGGTGGCAGAAGCCTGTGGGATTTTGTTTGTGACGGGCTCTTATAGCGCAGCCCTCAAAGATCCAACAGATGACTCTTTTTCTGTCAAGTCTAGCCATCCAAATCTCCTCCTTGGTACTAATATTGGATTGGACAAGCCTGTTAAGTTGGGACTTCAGACTGTAGAAGCGATGAATCCTCTTCTCCTTCAAGTGCATGTTAATGTCATGCAGGAATTGCTCATGCCCGAGGGAGAAAGAAAGTTTCGAAGCTGGCAATCGCATCTAGCAGATTATAGCAAGCGGATCCCTGTTCCAATCGTTTTAAAGGAAGTGGGCTTTGGGATGGATGTGAAGACTATCGAAAGAGCCTATGAACTGGGTGTTCGAACGGTTGACCTGTCGGGTCGTGGTGGTACTAGCTTTGCCTATATCGAAAACCGTCGCAGTGGTCAACGTGATTACCTCAATCAATGGGGCCAGTCTACTATGCAAGCCCTTCTCAATGCCCAAACCTGGAAAGACAAGGTCGAACTCTTGGTCAGCGGAGGGGTTCGAAATCCGCTGGATATGATTAAGTGCTTGGTTTTTGGTGCCAAGGCTGTAGGACTGTCACGTACCGTTCTAGAGTTGATTGAAACCTACACAGTCGAAGAAGTGATTAGCATTGTCCAAGGCTGGAAAGAAGATCTGCGTTTGATCATGTGTGCCCTTAATTGTGCCACCATAGCGGATCTGCAAAGCGTAGACTATATTCTTTACGGCAAACTAAAAGAAGCAAAAGATCAGATGTAGAGAGGTCGGGACAAGAATCCCGCCCTTTTTTGTAGCCTTTTGTCAACTGTAGCGGGCTGAAAGAACCTAGCTTGTAGGAGCGATTTCTGTCCAATCGCCTTTTTCCATCCTCAGACCGAGGTGACTTTTTTGAATTGTGATAAAATAGAAGGGAGAGGATGCATCTATGAAAAAATTTCAAATCTTTTTATTTATCGAAGCCTGTCTATTGACGGGAGCTCTGATTTTGATGGTATCAGAGCATTTTTCGCGTTTTTTGCTGATTCTATTCCTCTTTTTGCTCTTGCTCCGCTATTATACAGGTAAAGAGGGCAACAACGTTTTCCTCCTTGTGACGACTATTCTTTTCTTTTTCATCGTCATGCTCAATCCCTTTGTGATATTAGCTATCTTTGTGGCAGTTATCTATAGTCTCTTTCTTCTCTATCCGATGATGAATCAAGAAAGAGAGGAGACCGACTTGGTCTTTGAAGAGGTGGTAACGGTTAAAAATGAACGCAATCCTTGGTTTGGCAATCTCCATCATTTTTCTAGCCACCAGACCTGCCAGTTTGACGATATCAACCTCTTTCGCCTCATGGGCAAGGACACCATTCATCTAGAAAGAGTTATCCTAACCAATCATGACAATGTCATTATCCTTAGAAAGATGGTGGGAACGACTAGGATTATCGTACCTGTAGATGTGGAAATCAGCCTCAGTGTCAACTGCCTCTATGGAGATCTAACTTTCCTCAATCAACCCAAGCGAGCCCTCCGCAATGAACACTATCATCAGGAGACCAGAGACTATCTCAAGAGTAACAAGAGCGTCAAGATTTTCCTAACTACTATGGTTGGCGATGTGGAGGTGGTCAGAGGATGAAAAAGCAATCGTATCTGTTAATCGGGCTGTCTTCTCTCCTTTTTATCCTCTTTTTGACCAATAGTCTACTTGATATTCTCAATCTTGATTGGTCCTATTTGCTACAAGATATCGAAAAACTGGAAAAGTTAATCTTCTTGATCTTGGTCTTTAGCCTTTCCATGACTTTCTTTTTTGTTCTCTTTTGGCGCGTGATAGAAGAAGTCTCTCGCAGAAAAATGCAAGTCAATCTCAAGCGACTGCTAGCAGGAAAAGAGGTGGTTGCCTTTGCAGATCCAGACTTGGATGCCAGTTTTAAGTCCTTGTCTGGCAAGCTCAACCTCTTGACAGAGGCTGTTCAAAAGGCTGAAAATCAAAGCCTGGTCAAGGAAGAAGCAATCATCGAGAAAGAACGGAAGCGGATAGCACGTGACTTGCACGATACGGTTAGTCAGGAGTTGTTTGCGGCCCATATGATTTTATCAGGTGTCAGTCAGCAGGCTTTGAAGCTGGATAGAGAAAAGATGCAGACCCAGTTGCAAAGCGTCGCAGCCATCCTCGAAACAGCCCAGAAAGATTTGCGGGTCTTGCTCCTACATTTGCGACCTGTTGAGTTGGAAGAGAAGAGTTTGGTTGAGGGGATTCAAATCCTCTTAAAAGAGCTTGAGGACAAGAGTGATCTCAAGGTTAGTCTCAAGCAGAATGTGTCTACATTGCCCAAGAAGATTGAAGAACATATCTTCCGTATTCTTCAGGAGTTGATCAGCAATACCCTTCGCCATGCTCAGGCATCTTGCCTAGATGTCTACCTCTATCAGACAGATGTTGAATTGCAGCTGAAGGTGGTGGACAATGGGATTGGATTCCAGTTAGGGAGTTTAGACGACTTGAGTTATGGACTGCGAAATATCAAGGAGCGGGTCGAAGATATGGCAGGAACGGTTCAACTTTTGACAGCACCTAAGCAAGGACTGGCGGTTGATATCCGTATTCCCCTGCTAGATAAGGAATGATAAAGGAGTAGAGATGAAAATTTTACTGGTAGATGACCATGAAATGGTTCGATTGGGCTTGAAAAGCTATTTTGATCTCCAAGACGATGTGGAAGTTGTGGGCGAGGCTGCTAATGGGGCTCAAGGTATTGACTTGGCCTTGAAACTGCGTCCAGATGTCATTGTCATGGATATCGTCATGCCTGAGATGAATGGGATTGACGCGACCTTAGCCATCCTCAAAGAATGGCCTGAAGCCAAGATATTAATTGTCACCTCTTACTTGGACAATGAAAAAATTATGCCGGTCTTGAATGCGGGTGCCAAAGGTTATATGCTCAAGACTTCTAGTGCAGACGAACTGCTTCATGCCGTCCGCAAGGTGGCTGCTGGAGAGCTGGCCATTGAACAAGAGGTCAGCAAGAAGGTTGAATACCACCGTAATCATATGGAGCTTCATGAGGAGCTGACTGCGCGTGAGCGAGACGTACTTCAACTCATTGCCAAGGGCTACGAAAACCAGCGGATTGCAGATGAACTCTTTATCTCTCTCAAGACGGTCAAGACCCATGTGTCCAATATCCTTGCTAAACTTGAGGTCAGCGATCGCACCCAGGCGGCGGTCTATGCCTTCCAGCACCACTTGGTCGGGCAGGAGGACTTTTAGATGAGTCTTGCAGATTTACTTGAGGAGCTAGAAGCAGCAAAAGAGCCTGAGAAAGCAGGCCCAATGGAAGCCTATATGCGCCATCAATTTCCCTTTTTAGGTATTGCAGGTCCTGAAAGAAATGCCCTCTATAAAAAGTATTTTCCAGAAGCGAAAAAAACAAGAGTTATTGACTGGGATTTTGTAGATATTTGCTGGGAAAAGGAACCTAGAGAATACCAATATGTGGGCGCCAACTATTTGAAAGCTATGCAGTTTTATCTAACGAAGGATGATTTGCCTAAGCTTGAGCGTCTAGTAGTGACCAAGTCCTGGTGGGACACAGTAGATATTCTAGATAGAGTAGTTGGGAGTTTGGTGGCTAACCATCCGAAACTTGAAGAAGTGATTTTAAAATGGAGCCTATCGGACAATATCTGGCTGAGACGAGTTGCTATTGACCACCAGTTGTTAAGAAAAGAGAAGACAAATGTCCAACTGATGGAAAAGGTCCTGCTCAATAATCTAGACCAGACAGAATTTTTTATCAACAAAGCCATCGGCTGGGCCCTAAGAGACTACTCCAAAACCAATCCGGAATGGGTAGCAAGCTTCATCGAAAAAAACAAGGAAAGAATGGCTGAACTCAGTATCAAGGAAGCAAGCAAGTACCTTTAGCATCATTGAAAAGCGCATTCATTACTTGAAAATTAACCGTGGTTTATGCTATAATAGACTGTATTTAAAAAATTTTAAGGAGAAATGACAGAATGTCTGTATCATTTGAAAACAAAGAAACAAACCGTGGAGTCTTGACTTTCACGATCTCTCAAGACCAAATCAAACCAGAATTGGACCGTGTATTTAACTCAGTAAAGAAAACTCTTAACGTTCCTGGTTTCCGTAAAGGTCACCTTCCACGCCCTATCTTCGACCAAAAATTTGGTGAAGAAGCTCTTTATCAAGATGCAATGAACGCACTTTTGCCAAACGCATATGAAGCTGCAGTAAAAGAAGCTGGTCTTGAAGTGGTTGCGCAACCAAAAATTGACGTAACTTCAATGGAAAAAGGTCAAGACTGGGTTATCACTGCTGAAGTCGTGACAAAACCTGAAGTAAAATTGGGTGACTACAAAAACCTTGAAGTATCAGTTGATGTAGAAAAAGAAGTAACTGACGCTGACGTTGAAGAACGTATCGAACGCGAACGCAACAACTTGGCTGAATTGGTTATCAAAGAAGGCGCTGCTGAAAATGGCGACACTGTTGTGATTGACTTCGTTGGTTCTATCGACGGTGTTGAATTTGACGGTGGAAAAGGTGAAAACTTCTCACTTGGACTTGGATCAGGTCAATTTATCCCTGGTTTTGAAGACCAATTGATTGGACACTCAGCTGGCGACACTGTTGATGTAGTTGTAACATTCCCAGAAGACTACCAAGCAGAGGACCTTGCAGGTAAAGAAGCTAAATTCGTGACAACTATCCACGAAGTAAAAGCAAAAGAAGTTCCAGCTCTTGATGATGAACTTGCAAAAGACATCGACGAAGAAGTGGAAACTCTTGACGAATTGAAAGAAAAATACCGCAAAGAATTGACTGCTGCGAAAGAAGAAGCATACAAAGACGCCGTTGAAGGTGCAGCAATCGATAAAGCTGTAGAAAACGCTGAAATCGTAGAACTTCCAGAAGAAATGATCCACGAAGAAGTTCACCGTTCAGTAAATGAATTCCTTGGAAACTTGCAACGCCAAGGGATCAACCCTGACATGTACTTCCAAATCACAGGAACTACTCAAGAAGACCTTCACAAACAATACGAAGCAGAAGCTGAGTCACGTACGAAGACTAACCTTGTTATCGAAGCAGTTGCCAAAGCTGAAGGATTTGACGCTTCAGAAGAAGAAATCCAAAAAGAAATCGAGCAATTGGCAGCAGACTACAACATGGAAGTTGCACAAGTGCAAAACTTGCTTTCAGCTGACATGTTGAAACACGATATCACTATCAAAAAAGCTGTTGAATTGATCACAAGCACTGCAACAGTAAAATAATCTTAAAAGAGAAAAAGCCCACCTGACTAGGTGGGCTTTCTGTTGCACTATTTTCCAAAAATCTCTTTTAAGTCAGCATCTGTAATTCCAATCATAGCGGGAATACTAGACCAGTTTTCTTCGGTGAGGATGTAGGATTTTTCAGAGTCACTTGCTGTGGCAGTTTCAGAGAAGGCTTGTTTACTTTCTTCAATAGTAGTTTCAATTAAATCACTGAAGCGCTCAATCAGATAGGTCTTGCGAGCAGTCCCGATATGCTTGACTGCATAGTCAAAGGCCTGTAATTCACCGAGAAGGATGAGCTTGCTCTTAGCCCGTGTGATAGCTGTGTAGATGAGATTTCGCTCCAGCATGCGCTTGCTAGCACTGGTGATGGGCAGGATAACAACAGGAAACTCACTTCCCTGAGACTTATGGATACTCATGGCATAGGCTAGTCGAATCTTGTACCATTCGTTGCGTGGATAGATGACCTCATTGCCATCAAAATCAATGACAATCTCGTCTTGTTTGGACTCGGTGTATTTTCCAGGAATTAGGTCTGTGATGTATCCTAGGTCTCCATTAAAGACATTGACTTCAGCGTCGTTGACTAGGTGAATAACCTTGTCCCCTGTTCGATAGTGACACTGAGTTGCTTCAAAGCTAACTTGCCCCTTTTGCTGAGGATTGAGCAGGTCTTGCATGAGTTGGTTGATGGCGTCAATACCAGCAGTTCCTCGATACATAGGCGCTAGCACCTGAATATCGCGAGCCGGAATGCCACTTCTGAGGGCAGCGCCGAGGATTTTCTCAATGGTAGCTGGGATATGGCCACTAGCGATTTCAAAGTAGGAACGGTCAGCTTTTTTCTGGGTAAAGTCAGCTGGCAAGATGCCTTGTCGAATCTGACTCGCCAAGGTAACGATAGTTGATTCTTCGCTCTGACGGTAAATCCGTTCCAAGCGCGTCTGAGGTATCAGGGGTATCTGGAGCAGGTCTGCAAGGACTTGTCCAGGACTGACAGAAGGCAACTGGTCACTATCCCCCACGATGAGAATTTTGCTGTTAGAAGAGATATTGGAGAAGAGTTGGTTGGCTAACCAAGTGTCCACCATAGAAAACTCATCCACGATGATGAAGTCGGCATCCAGATAATCTTCCAGATGATTGGTATCATCGTCTCCCGTCATCCCCAAATGACGGTGTATAGTAGCGCTAGGCAAACCTGTTAATTCATTCATGCGCCGAGCCGCTCGACCAGTTGGTGCAGCAAGAAGGATAGGCAGGTTGCTTTTCTTCCTGAGATCAAGCCCTTCTAAAAGGGCATAAACAGCGATAATTCCATTGATAACAGTCGTCTTACCAGTACCAGGTCCACCTGTTAGGATAAAGACCTTGTTCTGGATAGCGTCGCAGATAGCCTGTTTTTGGATGGTATCGTACTGAATCCCCAGTTCTTGCTCGACAGTAGAGATATGCTTTTGAATGGTTTCCAGATCCTGGCTTTTCTGCTTTCCTTTTTCGAGGATACGAACCAAGTGATTGCGAATGCCTTCTTCAGCGAAAAAGAGGCTGTTATCAAAGATTTTGGTATCAATCTGCTGAACCTTGTCTTCTTCAATCAGATGAGATAATTCCTGAGCTACTTGGCTGGGATCCAGTTCCACGGGACGGGAAGACTCGAGGAGAGTCAGCGTTTGTTCCAGCAAATCTCGGGCTTCCATATAGGTATCGCCTGTATCCATACAACCTTGAAAGAGACTATGGACAAGGCCAGCACGGAAGCGCTCGGGAGCTTGACTTTCGATGCCTAGTTCTGCAGCTAATTGGTCAGCAATGGTAAAGCCCAAACCCTTGATATCTTCGACCAGTTGGTAGGGATAGTTTTCGACAATATCTAGCGTTTCTTCCTTGTAAAAGTCTTGAATCTGAAAGGCCAGTTTATTGGGAATGCCGTAGTTGGCAAGTTTAGCCAAGACCATTTCTGTCCCATAGTTGAGACGAAGGGTAGAAACAAAAGCCTCACGGTTTTTGGCAGAGAGTCCTGAGATGCCTTCTAGCTTTTCAGGATGTTCCAGAATTTCATCAATGGTATTGTCACCATAGCTATCAACGATTTTTTGGGCCGTTTTGAGACCAATTCCCTTGAAATGACTGCTAGAAAAGTACTTGACGAGGCCCTTGCTAGTTGGTTTTGCGCGTTCATAACGGTTGATCTGAAGCTGTTCCCCATACTTGGAGTGCTGAACGATTTGCCCCCAAAAAGTGTAGTCTTCCCCTTCAATCACGTCCGCCATGGTTCCTGTAACGATGATTTCAAAATCGTCAAAGTCCTCCGCGTCCGTATCTTCGATATCTAGGAGGAGAATGCGATAAAAATTACTGGGATTTTCAAAAATAATCCGTTCAATGGTGCCTGAAAAATAAACTTCCATAGGTTTCCTTTACATGAGTTCGTGAGAGTTGGACCCTTAGCCACTTTGAAAAGCTAGATTACTTTAAGGTTTTCTCTCGCAATAGAAAAAGAGACTGAGACTTAGCATTCTCGGCCTCTTCCTTATCTTAAAATGTTCCGATACGGTTAAGTGGCCAGAAACGGAATTTTGCTTCACCTTTTATATCGCTGGCCTTAAAGGTACCAACGTGGCGGCTGTCGCTAGAGACTAGACGATCGTCACCAAGGAGAAGGTACTCACCTTGAGGGACAGTAAAGCTGAAGCTGGTATTGGAATTGACATCAACCGTAAAGGCTTGTGCTTTTTGAGCAAGTTCTCTAAAGTAAACTCCCTTATTGCCTTCAAATCCTTTGCCAGTATAGGTGTTTTGCAACTTTTCTGTTTTGAACAAGTTGAGATATTCAGCTAGGTAAGGTTCATTCGTTTCTTCACCGTTGATAAAGAGTTTGTCATTTTCGTAGCGGATGGTATCACCAGGCATGCCGATAACCCTTTTGACAATGTCTTTATTTCCGTCTTCCTCATGCGCAACCACGATGTCGAAGCGGTCAATTGGGAGGTGTTTAACAACGAAGAGAACTTCTCCGTCGGCTAGGGTAGGGTCCATCGAATGTCCTTCCACACGGACATTGCTCCAAAGGAAGATGCGGCTAAGACCTACCAGTGCGATAACCAGGAAGATGACTCCCCATTCTTTTATAAATGATTTTAAATAGTTCATGGTTTACCTCTATAGAAGTTTTTTTGCTTTTTCAGTGTTTTTAAAATGCAGTTTGGCGCAGAAATGAAGTCCCTTCATACCATAGGCTTGAAGGATTTTGCTGGCAACCTTATCAGATGCAGTTCCAGCGCCACTTGGCAGTTGATAGCCTAGTTCTCGTCCAAGATTTTCCAAGTTTTCGAGGAAGAGATCCCGCGCGATGATGGAGCTAACGGCAACAGCCAGGTATTTGCCCTCGGCTTTTTCTTCCAAACTGATCTTGTTTGGAAAATGATTGGCTTCCAGCGCCAAGTACTTGTCATAGTTTTTAGCGCTTGTAAAAGCATCAATCACGATTTTTTCTGGCTGGACTCCTTTTTGAAGAAGGAGAAAGATAGCTTGGTTGTGAAGGGCAACCTTTACAGAAACAGCATTGTAACGCTCTCCGATAACTTCGTTGTACTTGCTCGGTGAAAGGAGGAGTGCTTGATGCTGGATTTTTTCCTTGAGGATAGGGGCAATCTGACGAATCTTTTGGTCAGTCAAGGTTTTTGAATCCCCTACGCCGAGTTTTCGCAAGAAGTCATGCTGGTCCGGTGTCACAAAGGAAGCCACGACAACCAGCCCACCAAAGTAGGAACCATTCCCCACCTCATCGGTCCCAATCATAGGAAAATCTTGTCCACTGGTTTCCTCTACAACTTGATAGCCAAAGAAACTGGCGTACTGCTCAGCAGCTTCGCCCTGAAGGAGGACTTTTCCAGAAGTATAGATGGAAACCGTTGCCTGAGGGAAGCGCAAAAAATAGCGGATATAGGGATTTTTACTAGGACTGAGAGCCTTCTGATACTGACTTAAAAAGCTCTGAATTTCCTGTTCACTTGGTGTGAGTGTGATACTTGCCATAGTCTCTATTGTACCACAAAAGCAGGAGAATTGGTAAAAACTGACAAAGTTAGCGAAATTTGGTATAATATCGTGAGGTGAATTTTATGGCAAATCTAAATCGATATAAGTTTACATTCGGGAAAAAGACATTAACCTTGACAACCGAGCATGACAACCTCTTCATGGAGGAAATTGCCAAGGTTGCGACTGAAAAGTACCAAGCAATTAAAGAACAAATGCCTGGGGCAGATGATGAAACCATTGCGCTTCTTTTGGCGGTCAATTGTCTATCTACACAACTCAACCGTGAGATTGAATTTGATGACAAGGAGCAAGAGTTGTTAGAACTCCGCCACAAGTTGATTGCTGTCAAACAAGAACAGAGCAAGATTGAGGACTCCCTATGATTTCAATCCTACTCTTATTGGTTCTGGCTTGGGGCTTTTACATCGGCTACCGTAGAGGTTTGGTCCTGCAAGTTTATTATTTCCTCGTGGCAGTGATTTCAGCCTTTGTTGCGGGACAGTTTTATAAATCACTGGGCGACCACTTCCACTTGCTTGTCCCTTATGCCAATCCTCAGGAAGGACAGGGAACCTTTTTCTTCCCTTCAGACCAGCTGTTTCATCTAGACAAGGTCTTTTATGCGGGTCTAGCCTATCTTCTAGTTTTTGGGATTTGCTACACTATCGGACGTTTTATCGGTTTGTTCCTGCACTTGATTCCAACTAAAAAGCTTGATGTCAAATGGTTGCGTATCGGATCAGGCGTTTTGTCTCTATTGGTAACCTTATTTGTCTTGCAAATGGCTCTGACCATCCTTGCAACAGTACCTCTGGCAGTCATTCAAAATTCACTCGAAAAAAGTACAGTAGCCAAACACATCATCCAAAGTGTCCCTTTTACGACAAATCTTATCAAACAACTCTGGGTGACAAATTTAATCGGATAAAAAGGGCGGGATTTTTCCTAGCCCTTTGTTTACAGATTGGACGACTAGGTCAAAACACCTAGTTGCTATAATCTTTTAAACCAGCATACAAGGAAAAAATATGAATACAAAAATACTAGAAACCTTAGAATTTAATAAAATCAAAACCTTGTTTGAACCGCATCTCCTGACAGAACAAGGCCTAGAGGAGCTAAAAGGCTTGGCTCCAACTGCTAAGGTGGATAAGATCAAGCAAGCCTTTACAGAGATGGAGGAAATGCAAGCCCTATTTGTGGAGCAACCTCACTTTACTATCCTAGCGACACGTGAGCTTTCAGCTGTCTGCAAGCGTCTGGAGATGGGGGCGGACCTCAATATTGAGGAGTTCTTGCTTCTCAAACGAGTCTTGCTTGCTAGCAGAGAGTTGCAAAGTTTTTACGACAATCTAGAAAACGTACGCTTGGAGCAGTTGGCGAGATGGTTTGAGAAACTGCATGAGTTTCCACACTTGCAAGGAAGTCTCCAAGCTCTAAATGATGCAGGATTTATCGAGAATTTTGCCAGCGAAGAACTAGCACGTATCCGTCGGAAAATCCATGATAGCGAGAGTCAAGTTCGAGATGTCTTGCAAGACTTACTCAAGCAAAAAGCGCAGATGTTGACGGAAGGTATAATCGCTAGCAGAAATGGCCGTCAAGTTTTACCAGTAAAGAACACCTATCGCAATAAGATTGCAGGTGTTGTCCATGACATCTCTGCCAGTGGTAATACGGTTTATATCGAGCCACGTGAGGTGGTCAAGCTGAGCGAAGAAATCGCTAGTCTGCGAGCTGACGAACGCTATGAGATGATTCGCATCCTGCAGGAACTATCGGAACGGGTTCGTCCTCATGCTGCTGAGATTGCTAATGATGCTTGGATTATCGGCCATTTAGACTTGATTCGTGCCAAGGTGCGTTTCATTCAAGAAAGACAAGCAGTCGTTCCCCAACTTTCAGAGAATCAAGAGATTCAACTTCTTCATGTTCGCCATCCTTTGGTCAAAAATGCAGTGGCAAACGATGTACACTTTGGTAAGGAATTAACAGCTATTGTCATTACAGGTCCCAATACTGGTGGGAAGACCATCATGCTCAAAACCCTAGGCTTGACTCAACTCATGGCCCAATCTGGATTGCCCATTCTAGCTGACAAGGGAAGCCGTGTCGGTGTTTTTGAGGAAATCTTCGCAGATATTGGGGATGAGCAGTCTATCGAACAAAGCTTGTCTACCTTCTCTAGCCACATGACCAATATCGTAGATATTCTTGGCAAGGTCAACCAGCACTCGCTCTTGTTACTAGATGAGCTTGGGGCAGGTACCGATCCGCAGGAAGGAGCAGCGCTTGCTATGGCTATTCTGGAGGATCTTCGTCTGCGTCAGGTCAAGACTATGGCGACGACCCACTATCCAGAACTCAAGGCTTATGGTATTGAGACAGCCTTTGTGCAAAATGCCAGCATGGAGTTTGACACAGCCAGCCTGCGTCCGACCTATCGCTTTATGCAGGGAGTTCCTGGTCGAAGCAATGCCTTTGAAATTGCCAAACGCCTGGGCTTGTCAGATGTCATCGTAGGAGATGCCAGCCAGCAGGTTAATCAAGATAATGATGTCAACCGTATCATTGAACAATTGGAAGAGCAAACACTTGAAAGCCGTAAACGCTTGGACAATATCCGTGAGGTGGAGCAAGAAAATCTCAAGATGAATCGAGCACTCAAAAAACTCTACAACGAACTCAACCGTGAAAAAGAAACTGAGCTTAACAAGGCGCGTGAACAAGCTGCTGAGATTGTGGAACTAGCGCTAAGTGAGAGTGACCAAATCCTGAAAAACCTCCACAGTAAGTCTCAACTCAAACCCCACGAAATCATTGAGGCCAAGGCTGAGCTGAAAAAACTGGCTCCTGAAAAAGTCGACTTGTCTAAAAACAAGGTCCTTCAAAAAGCCAAGAAAAAACGAGCTCCAAAGGTTGGGGATGATATCGTGGTTCTCAGTTATGGCCAACGTGGAACATTGACCAATCAGCTCAAGGATGGCCGTTGGGAAGCCCAAGTTGGTTTGATCAAGATGACCTTGGAAGAGAAAGAATTTGATCTTGTTCAGGCTCAGCAAGAAGCCCCAGTCAAGAAAAAACAAGTCAATGTCGTCAAACGTGCTTCTGGTCGTGGTCCGCAAGCCAGACTGGATCTCCGAGGCAAACGGTACGAAGAAGCTATGAATGAGCTGGACGCCTTTATCGACCAAGCCCTGCTTAATAACATGGCGCAGGTCGACATTATCCATGGTATCGGAACAGGAGTCATCCGTGAGGGCGTCACCAAATACCTGCAAAGAAACAAGCATGTCAAGAGTTTCGGCTATGCTCCACAAAATGCTGGAGGCAGTGGCGCTACCATTGTGACCTTTAAAGGATAGAGAGAAGAAGGAGTCAACCTTTCTGAAAAAAGAAATGAAAGGTCAAAAATTTTCATAGAATATATTGACAAAGGCTAACTTTTCTTGTAAAATAATAAAAAATAGAATACCAACACCGAATGAAGTTTAATAGAAGTGGAGAAAGGTTTGTTTTCCATGACTGTAAATGGACGGAACTCTGGAGAGACCGTAAAGGCACCGAAGGGGCAAGGCAGGTAACTGCTCAAACTCTCAGGTAAAAGGACAGAGCTAGGATAGACCGCTTTTTGGCATTTATCTAAGCATTCCAGAGTACATGTATCTTGCATGTGCTCTTTCTTTTGGGGTTGAAAGATAGGAGAAGGACATGTTAGAATTGCTTAAAGCGCTTGATGCTTTTGCTTGGGGGCCTCCCCTCTTGATCTTATTGGTCGGAACGGGTATCTATTTGACCATCCGACTGGGCCTTTTGCAGGTTGCTCGTCTCCCTAAGGCCTTTCAGTTGATCTTTACCAAGGACAAGGGGCACGGCGATGTGTCGAGCTTTGCTGCTCTCTGTACGGCTTTAGCCGCCACCGTTGGTACGGGAAATATCATCGGGGTCGCGACAGCCATTAAGGTTGGGGGACCAGGATCCCTCTTTTGGATGTGGATGGCAGCCTTCTTTGGGATGGCGACTAAATATGCCGAAGGCTTGCTAGCCATCAAATATCGCACAAAGGATGCAAATGGAGCTGTAGCTGGAGGACCCATGCATTACATCCTTTTGGGGATGGGAGAAAAGTGGCGTCCACTTGCTATCTTCTTTGCCCTAGCGGGTGTATTGGTAGCCCTTCTAGGGATTGGTACCTTTACTCAAGTCAATTCGATTACAGAATCCATTCAAAATACAGCCCAAGTTGATCCAGTTATCACAGCTCTGATTTTATCCATTTTTGTAGGGATTGCCGTCTTTGGTGGCCTCAAATCCATATCAAAAGTTTCGACAGCAGTGGTTCCTTTTATGGCTATTGTCTATATTCTGGGAACTCTTACAGTTATTCTCTTTAATATCGAGGAAATCCCAGCCACACTTGCACTGATCTTTACTTCAGCCTTTAGTCCGGCGGCCGCGGTAGGTGGTTTTGCAGGTGCCAGCATTCGGATGGCTATCCAAAATGGTGTGGCGAGAGGAGTCTTTTCTAACGAATCTGGCCTAGGATCAGCTCCCATTGCGGCGGCTGCGGCTAAGACAAATGAGCCTGTCGAGCAAGGCTTGATTTCCATGACAGGAACCTTTATTGATACCCTCATTATCTGTACGTTGACTGGTTTAACAATCTTGGTAACTGGTGTTTGGAGTGGTGATTTGAATGGGGTTGCCTTGACCCAGTCAGCCTTTTCAACAGTTTTTTCACATTTTGGACCTTCCCTCTTGACCATTTTCCTTGTACTCTTTGCCTTTACGACGATTCTCGGATGGAACTACTACGGAGAACGCTGTTTTGAGTTTCTCTTTGGTGTTCGTTTTATCTGGCTTTACCGTGTAGTCTTTGTAGTCATGGTCTTGTTGGGAGGATTTATCGAGTTGGATATGGTCTGGATTATTGCAGATATCGTCAATGCCTTGATGGCTTTACCAAACTTGATTGCCCTCATAGTCTTATCGCCAGTCGTTATTTCCGAAACCAGAAAGTATTTTAAACACTAACCCAATCACACTTTTAGTGTGATTTTTTTATTTCATAGACATTTCCTATCAAGGCTATTGAAAATATATATTATCCAAGTGGAAAATTCTATGATAGACTAAATGACAATAAAATGAAAAGAGGTTTCTTATGACAACATTTACCATCCACACAGTAGAATCAGCACCAGCAGAAGTGAAAGAAGTTCTTGAAACAGTACAAAAAGATAACAATGGCTATATTCCCAACCTAATCGGTCTCTTGGCCAATGCCCCAACCGCGCTTGAAGCCTACCGAACTGTCGGAGCCATCAACCGTCGCAATAGCTTAACACCAGTAGAACGCGAAGTAGTACAAATCACAGCTGCCGTAACCAATGGTTGTGCTTTCTGCGTCGCAGGTCACACAGCCTTTTCAATCAAACAAATCCAGATGAATGATGATCTTCTCCAAGCTCTCCGCAACCGCACTCCGATTGAAACAGATCCAAAACTAGATACTCTAGCTAAGTTTACCTTGGCGGTCATCAATACCAAAGGGCGTGTAGGAGATGAAGCCTTGGCTGAATTTTTGGAAGCTGGCTACACGCAACAAAATGCCTTGGACGTGGTTCTCGGTGTTAGTCTTGCCAGCCTCTGCAACTATGCCAACAACCTAGCCAATACGCCTATTAACCCAGAATTACAACCTTATGCATAAAAGGAGGAAAGAGTATGGGATTTTTTTCCGAAGAGTTTTTGAGCTGGTTAGACCAGCATGCTGATGAAATTGATAAACAGTCTTGTGAGGCTGGAGAGCAACTGATTGAAAGGATTGCAGCAGAAGGAGCTTTTCGTGTAGGTGTTCCAGAATCTCTCGGCGGTTCAGACGGAAGTGATCAAGATGTCATTGATATCCTAGCAGAGCTCGCTCAACATTCCTTGACGGCCTCCTTTATTTCTTGGGGACAACGCACCCTAATTGACAATATTATCCATTCAGAGAATTCCTATTTGAAAGAAAACTATCTGGAAAAACTCTTGTCTGGTGAATATGCAGGCGCAACTGCTCTGTCTAATGCGGTCAAGTATTTATCTGATTTAGAAGAGCTGAATGTTTATATCATCGAAGAAAAAGGACAATTTTATCTAAAAGGGCGACTGCCATGGGTAACCAATGCCCGTAGAAATCGATTCTTAACCATTTTTGTAGCAGGTTTTGCTGATGATCCAAGTAAAAGTTATGTGGTGGCTGTGCCATCAGATGCAGAGAATTTTAGTCGTTCGGAAGACTTAGAATTCGTTTCTCTTCAGGGAGGAAACACTGCTGCTTTGACCTTTAATCGGGTTCCTTTAAAAGAAGAGTGGATTCTATCCAAGAATGCTAAAGAGTTTTTAACTCAAAATCGTCCCGCTTTTTTAGGTTACCAATTTGGTTTGGCTTTTGGATTAGCTGAACGCTCCCTATCAGAAGTAGAAAAAGAATTGGGGAAACGAAGAGTATTAACAGATGAATGGCAATACCAGGTAGAGCAGTTAGATGCTATTCGGCAAGCTCTTTATCAGGGATTGTCTGACCGGTCCTATTTCGTTACCAATCCGCGTGAACTCTTTCAGTTAAGAATAGACATTGTGGATGTGGTTGCTCAAAGTCTTCTGTTAGAGTTGCAAGCTGGTGGAGGTAGAGGCTACTTTAGCAAATCAACATCTGGTTTTATTCGTCGTTGGAATGAAGGAGCCTTTCTTCCGATTGTCTCTCCAAGCGCTGTTCAGTTGCGCCATATCTTAGCAACGAGTTAAAAAATAGTAGAATAAAAACGAAGTTTGAATTTCTAACTTCGTTTTTTAAGTCCTCATTTAAGCGCTTTTATGCTATACTAATAATAACATGATTATTGGAGGCTCGGATGAAAAAGCTCCCCTTGGTATTTTCTGGCTGTTTATTAGGTCTAGCAGGTGCAGGAAATCTGATTGCAGATACTTGGCCAGTTCTGTCGCATTTATTGAGTCTGACTGGATTAGTTTTGTGGCTTTTCTTTCTGATTCTTCATCTTTTTAATTGGTCTGAAACCAAGCGAGAATTGACCAAAGCCCCTCTCTTATCTGGCATGGCTACCTTTCCCATGGCCGGGATGATTTTATCGACCTATGTCTTTCGCGTATTCCCTGTTCTTCCTTTGGTAGCACAAGGAATCTGGTGGTTTTCATTTCTCTTGGATTTAGCTTTGATTGCTACTTTTACCATCAAATTTGCCTGTCCTGGTCGGAGGGTCAATGCGACTCCAAGTTGGACGGTACTCTATGTGGGAATAGCAGTAGCAGCCTTGACCTATCCTCTGGTAGGCATTATCGAGATTGCCTATGCAACCTTGAGTTTTGGTTTTGTCTTGACCTTCTATCTCTATCCGCTTATTTATAGCGATTTAAAGAAATCTCCACTCCCACTAGCCTTGCTTGGACAGGAAGGAATCTACTGTGCTCCCTTTTCCCTACTCTTAGCTTCTCTAGTTCGAGTTGGAGGAGCAGGCCTACCGACTTGGCTCTTGATTGTCATGATTTTGGCATCTCAGTCCTTCTTTTTCTTTGTTTTAACTCGCCTGCCCAATATTTTAAAACAAGGCTTTCAACCAGCCTTCTCAGCCCTCACCTTCCCAACCATTATCACAGCTACTTCGCTCAAGATGGCTCAGGGGCTTTTGAAACTCCCTTTTTTAGATTATCTGGTACTGGCTGAAATCTTCATTTGTCTATCTATTTTACTCTTTGTCTTAGCTTCTTATCTGATTTGGTTACGAAAAAAGGTCTAGCTATATTCTAGCTAGGCCTTGTTTTTTATGGTTTGATAACTTCAGCTCCACCCATGTATGGACGAAGAGCTTCTGGAATGGTTACAGAACCATCTGCATTTTGGTAGTTTTCAAGAATAGCAGCCACTGTACGCCCAACTGCAAGTCCAGAACCATTCAAGGTGTGAAGAAGTTTAACTTTACCATCTGCTTCATCACGGTAGCGAATTTGAGCACGACGGGCTTGGAAATCTTCTGTATTTGAACAGCTTGAGATTTCACGGTAGGTATTTTGCGCTGGAATCCAAACTTCCAAGTCGTAAGTCTTGGAAGCTGAGAAGCCCATATCCCCAGTAGAGAGGGCAACGACACGGTACGGAAGATTGAGTTTTTGAAGGATGTTTTCAGCGTTGGCTGTCATTTTTTCTAATTCTTCATAAGATTCTTCTGGTTTTGCAAATTTGACCATTTCAACCTTGTGGAATTGGTGCAGACGGATCAAGCCACGTGTATCACGACCAGCAGAACCCGCTTCAGAACGGAATGATGGACTCATAGCAGTGAAGTAGATTGGTAGGTCTTTACCGTCAAGGATTTCATCACGGTAGTAGTTTGTAAGAGGCACTTCAGCTGTAGGAATGAGGACATAATTAGTGTCTTTCAATTCAAAAGTGTCTTCCTTGAATTTTGGATATTGCCCAGTACCAAACATAGAGTCATGGTTAACCATGTAAGGTGTGATAACTTCCGTATAGCCTTCTTTACCATGCTCATCCAACATGAAGTTGTAGATAGCGCGTTCCAAACGAGCCCCAAGTCCTTTATAGAAGAGGAAACGAGCGCCCGTTACCTTACCACCGCGTTCCCAGTCAAGGATACCCAAGTCTTCACCAAGATCCCAGTGAGCTTTTGGTTCAAAGTCAAACTCGCGCGGAGTCCCCCAACGGCGAACTTCCACATTGTCATCTTCGTCAGCCCCAACAGGAACGCTGTCGGCAGGGATGTTTGGAAGAGTAGTGGTAAATTCTGTCAATTTAGCATCGATGTCCGCCAATTCAGCATCCAAGGCTTTGACTTCAGCAGATAGGGTTTGCATTGCAGCAATCTTGTCATCGGTATTTTCCTTGTTGCGCTTAGCTTGGGCAATCTCAGCAGAAACAGTGTTGCGTTCTGCTTTGAGCGTTTCAACCTTAACCAAGATGTCACGACGTTTAGCATCGATTTCTTTCATCTCATTTAAGATAGCAGCATCTACACCACGTGTAGCTAATTTTTCAGCGACAGCATCAAAATTTGTGCGAATACGTTTAATATCTAACATAAGAACTCCTTTATGAAAAAAGCACACCTGACAAAGTGTTGGAGTGGCAGGGCCACGGTTCCATCCAACTTCACAGGTGTGCACTTGATTCTGTATTTAATTGTGAACAACGGTAGAATTTCACCTATCCCTCCTATCTGCTCGCAGCACCCGCAGACTTTCTGAAAGAAGGAGATAACTTACTTATCCGTTGCTATGATTATACTAAAGTTTCTACTTTTTTGCAAATAGATTTTTAAATTTTTGACCAATGGTCTGAATCAAAGTAGGAAGTTTGACAACCTTATCGTTTCCTAATTTTTCACGAGCGATTTTGAGGATAGTCCCAGAGTCTTTTGAGGCAAAGAGGAATTTTCCTTGATCAGTGAAGACTTCAAAGTGACGGCTGATCTTGCGACCACTTACATTAGCTCCTATTTGCTGAATGCTGGACCAAGGGATTTGTATATATTGTTCGACATTGACATCAGGATAAAACTCTAAGGCTTGATCCCCGACTAAAAATTTTCCAACTTTTCCAGAGATAGAGAGGTAAGATGTCCCAGTGGTTTGGAGGTCAATGACTTGATTGAGTGATTGGGCCATGATTAGTCTTCCTTACTTTCATCGAAAAAGGCATGATAGAGAGCCTTGATGGCTGCTTTTTCTTGCTCTTTATTGACAACAAACATGATGGAAACTTCACTTGAACCTTGGGACATCATCTGGATGTTGATTTTATTCTCAGACAAAGCACGTGTTGCAGTAGCAGTTACCCCGATATGGCTCTTCATCTTTTCTCCGACAATCATAATGATGGAAAGGTCATGTTCGATTTCAGCATGGTCCACTTCAGCCTTTTGAACGAGTTGACGTAGAATTTCTTCTTCTTTGATAGGAGTCAATTCACGGGAGCGGAGGATGATTGAAAGATCGTCGATACCTGTAGGCATGTGTTCCCAACCGATATTGAGGTCCTCAAGGATTTGAAGAACCTTGCGACCAAACCCTACTTCACGGTTCATGAGGTATTTTGACATGTTGATGCTGACGAATCCTGAGTCACCTGCAATCCCTACTACTGGGAATTTATCACTACTGTGTTCTAAAACAATGCGTGTTCCTGGGTGATCAGGGTTGTTGGTATTCTTGATGACAAGAGGAATTTTTCCGCGGTAAGCGGGTAGAAGAGCTTCGTCATGAAGGACTGAAAATCCAGCGTAAGCCAACTCACGCATTTCACGGTAGGTTAATTCAGGAATGGAATGTGGTTGGTGGATAATACCAGGATGGGCAGCAAAGATACCATCTACGTCTGTAAAGTTCTCATAGAGATCAGCCTTAACACCTGCTGCAATGATAGAACCTGTGATATCTGAACCTCCACGTGAAAAAGTACAGATTTGATTTTCCTTAGTCACACCAAAGAAACCAGGGATGACAAGGACTTCGTTGCTATCAGCCAAGCCTTCAATCTTATCATAACTAGATGGAATGATACGTGCGTTTCCAGGTTCACTTGTGACAACGATCCCAGCTTCTCTTGGGTGAACATAGCGTGCATCGATACCGTTTTGGTTAAAGTAGGCTGCAATCAATTTGGCATTGTTATTTTCTCCAGCCGCTAGGAAGGTATCATAGAGAAATTCATTGTCCTCTATAGGAAGAGTTGCCAAGGCCCGAATACTTTTAGAGATTTTTTCTAAAACAGCAGGTTTTAACCCTAGTTCACTAACCATAGCGGCATAACGGTCAATGATCCAGCTTTGGCTAGCACTGATGTCATTTCCAGCCACATAGTCGCGATAGTATTTGATCAAGGCATCAGTTACCTTGGTATCTTCAGCATTGCGTTTTCCGGGTGCAGAAACGACTACAAAACGGCGCTCTTTATCACTTTTAACGATGTTTAAAACTTTTTCTAACTGACCAGCAGAGGCAAGCGAGCTTCCACCAAATTTTACAACCTTCATAAGGACTCCTCAAGTAAGTATTTTATACGATTATAGCAGAAAGAGGGGCATTTTTCAATGACGAAAATAACTTCCTATTATAATAGAAGAAAACACTAACTTATTCTGAAAAGTGATAACGATTTAAAAGTAAGAGTGTCAAATTTTACTCACACTCATAAATGATGGGTAAATAATCAGCTGAGACACTTTCCTTTAGTTTTTCCTTGCCTCTTTATCCAAAAAAAGGTATACTTTGATGATAAAACAATTTCATTGCCTTATAAAAGAAAAGGAGAAGCTATGAATCATATCTTATATCAGATCGTAGATGATCTTGCTATCATTACTTTGAATCGTCCCGAAGTGGCAAATGGTTTCCATATCCCAATGTGTGAGGAAATTTTAGAAGCTTTGACCCTAGCAGAGCAGGATCAAGCTGTGCAGTTCATCTTGATAAACGCTAATGGGAAGGTCTTTTCAGTTGGGGGAGACTTGGTTGAGATGAAACGCGCAGTAGACGAAGATGATATCCCTTCTTTGAATAAGATTGCGGAATTAGTCAATACAATTTCTTTTAAAATCAAGCAAATTCCTAAACCTGTTTTGATGGAGGTAGATGGAGCGGTTGCTGGTGCCGCAGCAAATATGGCAGTAGCAGTTGATTTTTGCTTGGCGACTGATAAGGCAAAATTCATTCAAGCCTTTGTCGGAGTTGGCTTGGCACCAGACGCTGGTGGGATTCATCTCTTGAGTCGTAGTATCGGGGTAACACGGGCTGCACAACTTGCCATGACAGGAGAAGCCTTGGCTGCTGAAAAAGCGCTAGAATGGGGCGTGGTATACCGTGTTTGTGAAGTTGACAAATTAGAAAAAACAAGAGAACAAGTTCTAAAAAAATTAAGAAGAGGTTCAGCAAACTCATACGCAGCGATTAAAAAGCTAGTTTGGGAAAGTCAATTTAAGGATTGGCAGAATTACGCTGAATTAGAATTGGAATTACAAGAATCGTTATCTTTAACTGAAGACTTTAAAGAAGGGGTTCGAGCGCATTCTGAAAGAAGAAGACCAAAATTTACAGGAATGTAAAAAAATACTTGCACAATTTTTTGAAGTTTGTTATACTTCTTTTATCAAATGTTTTGATTGTAAAAGTTTTTTGAGGAGGAGGGAAAAAGTTTGGACTACCAACAAGTAAATGATTATCTAACATCTATTTTTAATAACGTCCTTGTGATCGAGGAGGTTAGCTTACGAGGTAGTCGATTCAAAGACATCTCCATCAAAGAAATGCACACGATTGATGTGATTGGGAAGTTCCCAGAGGCAACGCCAAGTAAGGTTTCAAAAGAACTGATGGTAACTCTTGGGACAGTGACGACGAGTTTGAATAACCTGGAGAGAAAAGGTTATATTGAGCGTATTCGTTCTGACCAAGACCGTCGCGTGGTCTATCTGCATTTGACAAAGCAAGGTCGTTTGGTTCACCGCCTTCATAAACGATTCCACAAGGCTATGGTTGAAAAAATCATCGATGGCATGAGCCCTGAGGAAAAAGAAGTCATGGGCAGAGGTTTAACGAACCTTTATCAATTTTTGGAGGATTTGAAATAATGGCTTTTGCAAAGATAAGCCAGGTTGCTCATTATGTTCCAGAGCAAGTGGTCACTAATCATGACTTAGCCCAAATCATGGACACAAACGATGAGTGGATTTCAAGTCGGACAGGAATTAAACAGAGACATATTTCAAAAACAGAGTCTACAAGTGATTTAGCGACAGAAGTAGCTAAGAGCTTGTTGGCTAAAGGGAGCTTAACAGCGGATCAGATTGATTTTATCATTGTAGCGACGATTACCCCAGACTCGATGATGCCTTCCACAGCAGCTCGAGTTCAGGCAAATATCGGAGCGCATAGAGCTTTCGCCTTTGATCTGACAGCAGCTTGCAGTGGCTTTGTATTCGCTCTCTCAACTGCAGAAAAGTTTTTAAGTTCTGGACAGTTCAAAAAAGGGATTGTTATCGGGGCTGAGACCTTATCCAAGGCAGTTGATTGGTCAGATCGTTCGACAGCTGTTCTCTTTGGGGATGGTGCTGGTGGGGTTCTCTTGGAAGCGAGCGAAACACGTCACTTCCTTGTGGAAAGTCTCTATACGGATGGCTCTCGGAGCGAGTGTTTGACCTATGGTCAAACGGCTTTGGCTTCTCCTTTCTCGGATCAAGAAGCAGTTCCTGCTTTTTTGAAAATGGATGGACGAGCAGTTTTTGATTTTGCAAATCGTGATGTTGCTAGATCGATCAAAGAAACCATTGAAAATGGTCCAATCGCAGCATCGGAATTGGATTATCTCTTGCTTCATCAGGCAAATATCCGCATTTTGGATAAGATGGCTAAGAAGATCGGTGTTGACCGAGACAAACTTCCTGCCAATATGATGGAGTATGGGAATACCAGTGCAGCAAGTATCCCGATTTTGCTCTCAGAGTGTGTGGAGAATGGTATGATTCGTTTAGATGATAGCCAGACGATTCTCCTATCAGGCTTCGGTGGAGGTTTGACATGGGGCACACTCATTCTTACAATCTAGGTAATCATGTGGTAAACACATAGTTATAAATTTTTTATATTTTAAAGGAGTCCTATCATGGCAGTATTTGAAAAAGTACAAGAAATTATCGTTGAAGAACTTGGGAAAGACGCATCAGAAGTAACACTTGAATCTACTTTTGATGATTTGGATGCAGATTCATTGGACTTGTTCCAAGTAATCTCTGAAATCGAAGATGCTTTCGATATCCAAATCGAAGCAGAAGATAACTTGAAAACAGTTGGTGACTTGGTTGCCTACGTTGAAGAGCAAACAAAATAATTAACATATTACTAGAAGGAGTAGGGGAAACCCACTCCCTCTTGTTTAGGTAATAGTTTGAAACTCAAATGATAAACTCGTCGAACTATTACGTAAGCAAGGAATGATGGAGGCACTATGAAAACACGTATTACAGAATTATTGAACATTGATTATCCTATTTTCCAAGGAGGAATGGCCTGGGTTGCAGACGGTGACTTGGCTGGTGCAGTATCAAAAGCTGGTGGTCTAGGAATCATCGGTGGTGGGAATGCACCTAAAGAGGTCGTAAAGGCTAATATCGATAAAATCAAATCACTTACGGACAAACCTTTTGGTGTCAACATCATGCTCTTGTCACCTTTTGTAGAAGACATCGTTGATCTCGTGATTGAAGAAGGGGTTAAGGTGGTTACAACTGGTGCAGGAAATCCAAGTAAATACATGACTCGTTTCCATGATGCAGGAATTACAGTTATTCCTGTTGTTCCAAGTGTTGCTTTGGCAAAACGTATGGAAAAAATTGGTGCAGATGCAGTTATTGCAGAGGGAATGGAAGCCGGTGGACATATTGGTAAATTAACAACGATGACCTTGGTTCGCCAAGTTGCTGCAGCTGTTTCAATTCCAGTTATCGCAGCTGGAGGAATTGCCGACGGTGAAGGTGTCGCTGCAGGCTTTATGCTTGGTGCAGAGGCTGTTCAAGTTGGTACGCGTTTCGTAGTAGCTAAGGAATCTAACGCCCATCCAAAATACAAGGAAAAAATCTTAAAAGCGCGTGATATCGATACGACTATTTCAGCTCAACATTTTGGACATGCTGTTCGCGCCATTAAAAATCAGTTGACACGTGACTTTGAACAGGCTGAAAAGGATGCCTTTAAACAAGAAGATCCAGATTTAGAAATCTTTGAGCAAATGGGAGCTGGTGCTCTTGCTAAAGCAGTTGTTCATGGAGATGTAGAAGGTGGATCTGTCATGGCAGGTCAGATTGCTGGTTTGGTTTCTAAAGAGGAAACTGTCGAAGAAATCCTAAAAGATCTATACTATGGTGCAGCCAAAAAAATTCAAGAAGAAGCCTCTCGTTGGGCAGGAGTTGTAAGAAATGACTAAAACAGCCTTTCTATTTGCGGGTCAAGGAGCTCAGTATCTAGGAATGGGGCGTGATCTCTATGATCGCTACCCTATCGTCAAGGAAACAATTGACCAAGCCAGTCAGGTTTTGGGTTATGACCTTCGTGACTTGATTGATAAGGAAGAAACCAAGTTAAACCAGACTCGCTATACGCAACCAGCTATTTTAGCGACTTCGGTTTCTATTTACCGACTATTGAAAGAAAAGGGTTATCAGCCGGATATGGTAGCAGGATTGTCTCTTGGGGAATATTCTGCTCTTGTAGCAAGTAGTGCCTTGGACTTCGAAGAGGCAGTTGCCTTGGTTGCTAAGCGTGGTGCTTATATGGAAGAGGCTGCACCTGCAGGATCTGGAAAGATGGTAGCCGTTCTTAATACTCCAGTTGAAGTGATTGAGGAAGCTTGTGAAACAGCCTCTAAAGTTGGAGTAGTGACTCCAGCTAACTACAACACCCCAAGCCAAATCGTTATCGGTGGTGAGGTGGCTGCGGTTGACCGCGCAGTTGAACTCTTGCAGGAAGCAGGAGCAAAACGATTGATTCCTTTAAATGTATCTGGTCCTTTCCATACAGCTCTTCTTAAGCCAGCCAGTCAGCAACTAGCTGGAGCTCTTGAAGGAGTGAGTTTCGCTGATTTCACTTGCCCACTAGTCGGAAATACGGAAGCTGCTGTTATGGAAAAAGATCGAATCCAAGAGCTTTTGACGCGTCAGGTCAAAGAACCTGTTCGTTTTTATGAAAGTATTGCTGTGATGCAGGATGCTGGGGTAACCAACTTTATTGAAATTGGTCCGGGGAAGGTCCTATCAGGCTTTGTCAAAAAAATCGATAAAACAGCTCAGCTAGCTAACGTTGAAGACCAAACAAGCTTGGATGCTTTGTTAGGAAACTAATGATCCATTCTCCCACAAAATACAACAGGAAACAGGAGAAATAGAATGCAACTTACAAACAAAAATGTCTTTGTAACAGGTTCAAGTCGTGGTATCGGACTTGCCATTGCTCACAAATTTGCCCAACTAGGCGCTAATGTAGTTTTGAATAGTCGAGGAGCAATCTCAGAAGAATTGCTGGCTGAGTTTTCAAACTACGGCGTCAAAGTAGTACCGATTTCAGGTGATGTTTCAGACTTTGCAGATGCCAAGCGTATGGTAGATCAAGCGGTTACAGAACTCGGTTCTGTTGATGTCTTGGTCAACAATGCTGGGATTACTCAGGATACTCTCATGCTTAAGATGACCGAGGAAGACTTTGAAAAAGTGATTAAGATCAACTTGACAGGTGCCTTTAACATGACGCAAGTAGTCTTGAAACAGATGATCAAGGCACGTGAAGGTGCGATCATCAACATGTCCAGTGTGGTCGGTTTGATGGGAAATATCGGACAAGCCAACTATGCAGCTTCTAAAGCAGGTTTGATTGGTTTTACCAAGTCAGTTGCACGTGAAGTTGCCAATCGTAATGTGCGCGTAAATGCTCTTGCACCAGGAATGATCGAGTCAGATATGACAGCTGTTTTGTCTGATAAGGTCAAGGAAGCGACATTGGCCCAAATCCCAATGAAACAGTTTGGTCAAGCAGAACATATCGCAGATGCTACAGTGTTCCTGGCTGGACAGGATTATTTAACTGGACAAGTTCTCGCTGTTGATGGCGGACTTAGCATGTAAAAAATAAGGAAAGATATAGGTAAGACAGATGAAACTAAATCGAGTTGTAGTAACAGGTTACGGATTGACCTCTCCGATTGGAAATACTCCAAAATTCTTCTGGAATAGTTTGCAAACTGGAAAAATTGGAATTGGAGAAATCACTAAATTTGACCACAGCGAATTTGCTGTGCACAATGCAGCAGAAGTCCAAGATTTCCCATTTGATAAATACTTTGTCAAAAAAGATACCAACCGTTTTGACAACTATTCTTTGTATGCCTTGTATGCGGCTCAAGAAGCGGTGACAAATGCAAATCTTGATGTAGAAGCAATCGATAAAGATCGCTTTGGTGTCATCGTTGCTTCTGGTATTGGGGGAATTAAAGAAATCGAAGATCAGGTTATCCGTCTTCATGAAAAAGGTCCAAAACGCGTTAAACCAATGACACTTCCAAAAGCCTTGCCAAATATGGCTTCAGGAAATGTTGCTATGCGTTTCGGAGCAAACGGTATCTGTAAATCAATCAATACAGCCTGTGCCTCATCAAACGATGCCATTGGGGATGCCTTCCGTTCTATCAAGTTTGGTTTCCAAGATGTCATGTTAGTTGGTGGATCAGAATCATCTATCACTCCTTTTGCTATCGCTGGTTTCCAAGCTTTGACCGCCCTATCAACTACAGAGGATCCAACTCGTGCTTCTATTCCATTTGACAAAGACCGTAATGGTTTTGTCATGGGAGAAGGTTCAGGGATGTTGGTTCTTGAAAGCCTTGAACATGCTGAAAAACGTGGTGGAACTATATTGGCTGAAGTAGTTGGCTACGGTAATACCTGTGATGCTTACCATATGACTTCACCTCATCCAGAAGGTCAAGGTGCGATTAAGGCCATGAAGTTGGCTTTGGAAGAAGCAGAAATTTCTCCAGAGCAAGTGGCTTACGTCAACGCCCACGGAACTTCAACTCCTGCTAATGAAAAAGGAGAAAGTGGCGCAATCGTAGCTGTCCTTGGTAAAGAAGTACCTGTATCTTCAACCAAGTCCTTTACAGGACACTTGCTTGGTGCTGCAGGGGCAGTGGAAGCCATCGCTACCATCGAAGCCATGCGTCATAACTATGTACCAATGACAGCTGGGACAAGCGAGTTATCAGACTATATCGAGGCGAATGTCGTTTATGGACAAGGCTTGGAGCAGGAAATCCCTTATGCTATTTCAAACACTTTTGGTTTTGGTGGACACAATGCGGTTCTTGCTTTCAAACGTTGGGAGAATAAATAATTATGAATTTAAATGAGATCAAGGACTTGATGGCTCAATTTGACCAATCAAGTTTGAGAGAATTTTCTTATAAAAACGGAACGGACGAATTGCAGTTCAGTAAGAATGAAGCAAGGATGGCTTCTGAAGCACCAGCTCAAGTTGTTCCAGCGCCAGCTGCAGTAGCTGCAAGTCCAGTAGTTTCGGCCCCTTCAACTCCAGTAGAGAGTGCAGTGGAAGAAGCTCCAGCACCAGCTGAAACGACGGTTGCTCCAGAGGGTGATGTCGTTGAAAGTCCACTTGTAGGGGTGGCTTACTTGGCTGCTGGACCAGATAAACCTGCCTTTGTCACAGTCGGAGATAGTGTTAAAAAAGGTCAGACTTTGGTGATCATCGAAGCCATGAAAGTCATGAATGAAATCCCTGCACCTAAAGATGGTGTGGTGACAGAAATTCTCGTTTCAAATGAAGAAATGGTTGAGTTCGGTAAAGGATTGGTACGTATCAAATGATCGATATTCAAGGAATCAAAGAAGCTCTACCCCATCGCTACCCCATGCTCCTAGTGGATCGTGTCTTGGAAGTGAGCGAAGATACCATTGTTGCCATTAAAAATGTGACCATCAACGAACCTTTCTTCAATGGTCATTTTCCTCAATACCCAGTCATGCCAGGTGTTCTTATCATGGAGGCCTTGGCTCAGACTGCTGGTGTCTTGGAATTGTCCAAACCTGAAAATAAAGGGAAACTAGTCTTCTATGCTGGCATGGATAAGGTTAAGTTCAAGAAGCAAGTTGTACCAGGTGACCAATTAGTCATGACGGCTACTTTTGTTAAACGTCGTGGTACGATTGCTGTGGTTGAAGCAAAGGCTGAAGTAGATGGTAAGCTTGCAGCGAGTGGTACTCTTACCTTTGCAATTGGAAACTAAGGAGGATCTCCATGTTTCGTAAAATTTTGATTGCCAACCGTGGTGAGATTGCGGTTCGCATTATTCGAGCTGCGCGTGAATTGGGCATTGCGACCGTGGCAGTTTATTCAACTGCTGATAAGGAAGCCCTTCACACACTCCTAGCGGATGAAGCTATCTGTATCGGACCTGGTAAGGCGACAGAATCTTATCTCAATATCAATGCAATTTTGTCTGCTGCGGTCTTGACAGAAGCAGAAGCCATCCATCCAGGTTTTGGATTTCTTAGCGAAAACTCCAAATTTGCCACGATGTGTGATGAAGTAGGGATTAAGTTCATCGGCCCTTCTGGTGCTGTGATGGATACCATGGGAGATAAGATCAATGCGCGTGAGCAAATGATCAAGGCTGGGGTTCCAGTTATCCCAGGATCTGATGGTGAAGTTCACACGGCTGAAGAGGCGCTTGCAGTTGCAGAAAAAATTGGCTATCCAGTCATGCTTAAGGCATCGGCAGGTGGTGGTGGAAAAGGGATTCGTAAGGTTGAAAAGGCAGAAGACTTGGTCGCAGCCTTTGAGACAGCATCCAGTGAAGCTAAGGCCAATTTTGGAAATGGCGCTATGTATCTTGAGCGTGTGATTTATCCAGCTCGTCATATCGAAGTTCAGATTCTTGCAGATCAAGAGGGTCATGTTGTCCATCTTGGTGAACGGGATTGTTCACTCCAACGGAATAACCAAAAGGTCTTAGAAGAAAGCCCATCCATTGCGATTGGCAAAACCCTTCGTCATGAAATTGGTGCTGCAGCCGTTCGTGCAGCAGAGTCTGTAGGCTATGAAAATGCAGGGACGATTGAATTTCTTCTCGATGAAGCCAGTGGCAATTTCTACTTCATGGAAATGAATACTCGTGTGCAAGTTGAACACCCAGTCACAGAGTTTGTTTCAGGTGTTGATATCGTGAAGGAGCAGATTCGCATTGCTGCCGGGCAACCTTTACCTTTCAAACAAGAAGATATTGTCCTACGAGGTCACGCTATCGAATGCCGGATCAATGCGGAAAATCCAGCATTTAACTTTGCTCCAAGCCCAGGTAAAATTACCAACCTCTACCTTCCAAGTGGAGGAGTTGGATTGCGTGTAGACTCTGCAGTCTATCCAGGTTATACCATTCCTCCTTACTATGATAGTATGATTGCTAAAATCATTGTTCATGGGGAGAATCGTTTTGATGCCTTAATGAAGATGCAACGGGCACTTTATGAACTTGATATTGAAGGAGTGCAAACCAATGCAGACTTCCAGTTGGATCTGATTTCAGACCACCGAGTTATCGCTGGTGACTACGATACTTCCTTCTTGATGGAAACTTTCTTGCCAAAATACCAAGAAAAAGAATAGACTTTCAAATAGTATGAGAACTAAAAGGGGGAGTTATGGCTCTATTTAGTAAAAAGGATAAGTATATTCGGATCAATCCTAACCGTTCCGTAAGGCAGAAACCACAAGCCAAGCCTGAGGTTCCGGATGAACTCTTCTCCCAGTGTCCTGGTTGTAAACACACCATTTACCAAAAGGATCTTGGGAGCGAACGAATTTGTCCCCATTGTAGCTATACTTTCCGTATTTCAGCTCAGGAACGCTTGGATTTGACGATTGATTCTGACACCTTTGTGGAGATGTTTACGGGTATTGAAACTCAAGATCCATTAAACTTTCCTGGCTACCAGAAAAAACTAGCTAGTATGCGTGAAAAGACAGGTTTGGATGAAGCAGTACTGACTGGTACAGCTAGCATCAAGGGACAAAAAGTTGCCCTTGGGATCATGGATTCAAACTTTATCATGGCTTCTATGGGAACCGTTGTGGGTGAAAAAATCACGCGCTTGTTTGAGTATGCAACGGTAGAAAACTTGCCAGTCGTTCTCTTCACAGCTTCTGGTGGAGCCCGTATGCAAGAAGGAATCATGAGCTTGATGCAGATGGCTAAGATTTCTGCGGCAGTTCAACGTCATTCCAAGGCAGGACTTTTTTACCTAACTATTTTAACCGATCCGACAACAGGTGGGGTGACCGCTTCTTTTGCTATGGAAGGGGATATTATCCTAGCTGAGCCACAGAGTTTGGTTGGTTTTGCTGGACGTCGTGTTATCGAAAATACAGTTCGTGAGACCTTACCGGATGACTTCCAAAAGGCAGAATTTCTGCTTGAACATGGATTTGTTGATGCAATTGTCAAACGGAGAGAATTGCCTGAAACAATTGCTAAATTAGTAAGATTGCATGGAGGAAGTCGCGGATGAATATTGCAAAAATAGTCAGAGAGGCACGCGAGCAGAGTCGTTTGACCGCACTTGATTTTGCCAATGGAATCTTTGACGAGTTTATCGAATTGCATGGAGATCGCTCTTTCCGCGATGATGGTGCGGTTATCGGTGGAATTGGCTGGTTAGGTGAACAAGCAGTAACTGTCGTTGGTATCCAAAAGGGGAAGAGTCTTCATGACAACCTCAAACGGAATTTCGGGCAACCTCATCCAGAAGGTTATCGTAAGGCCTTACGCTTGATGAAACAGGCAGAAAAGTTTGGTCGTCCAGTTGTGACCTTTATCAATACGGCGGGTGCTTACCCAGGTGTTGGAGCCGAGGAACGTGGACAAGGTGAAGCAATCGCCCGAAACCTGATGGAAATGAGTGATCTCAAGGTTCCAATCATCGCGATTATTATCGGTGAAGGTGGATCTGGTGGGGCCCTAGCTCTAGCCGCAGCTAACCGTGTCTGGATGTTAGAAAACTCAATCTACGCCGTACTTAGCCCGGAAGGATTTGCCTCTATCCTTTGGAAGGATGGAAGTCGTGCTATGGAAGCGGCGGAGTTGATGAAAATCACTTCACATGAACTCCTAGAAATGGGAATCGTAGACAAGGTAATCTCAGAAGCAGGGCTGTCAAGTAAAGAACTGCTAAGTTGCGTTAAAAATGAATTGCGTGCAGAACTAGATAGGTTGCAAGAACTACCACTCGACCAACTTATCGAAGAACGTTACCAACGCTTTAGAAAATACTAAGAAAATTTAAAAGCTAGAACAATTTGTTCTAGCTATTTTGATAATAGAGCATGGATAAATATGAATACTCTAGATAAATAAGAAAATAATCAATGGTATATCCTCTATATTGCCCTAATAGAGAGTTTACCATTAGGAGAGAAAGAATGAAAAAGACAATACATTTAGGAATCTGTATGATTTTAATGTTCCTGTACATTTATTTAACGCCATTAGGGGCTATAACTCTAGCTAGGACCTTTGGTTTAGGAATGGACAGCTATATAATCTTCCTAGTTGGAGAAGTGTTGCTTATTTTCTTTTTATTCGTTTTGTGGTTGAAAAAGAAGAAGATGCTCTTTATCTTCGAGAAAAAGGGTTGGCGCTGGTCTTATCTCGCTTTCTTAGTGGCTTGCTTTCTTATCTATTCTTTTCTAAATGGATTTAGAATGCAGAATATTCGATTGATTGACAATAGCTTTATTTTCCAAGACCTTCTTTCAGAACTTTACTCAAACGGAAGAGAAACGACTCTATCAAGTCTTATATTTTTAATCTTTAACATTTCGATTGTACCTGTTGTTGAGGAGACAATCTATAGAGGTTATTTTATGAATACCTTCTTTCCGAAGTCGGAGTTTTATTTGGATGTGATTTTGTCTTCTTTCATCTTCGGGCTTAGTCACTTAGTTCTATCTCATCGTGACCCCATCAGTCTCCTAATGTATAGTATTCTTGGTCTTCTATTTGCAGTCGCTTATCGAGTTACGGGTAGTCTTCGGTTTACCATTTTTTGTCATAGTTTCTATAATGCAATTCCCTATGCTCCGTCAATCTTATTTTATATTTATTATTTGATTTTTAGATAGTAGGAAGTAAAGAAAAAGTGTTTGATAATTGTCAAACACTTTTTCTAATTTAATGGGAAGATAGAGAAATCTCTTTTATCAATTTCTTATTTCTCAATGAGTAAAGCTACCATTTAGGGTGAAAAATTGACAGTTGAGGAGATAGGCTATAAAATAGACAAAAAGATGTATACTGTAGATGTAAACTGACAAAAATTTATTTTAAGGAGCTACTTGATAGGACAGGTACAAAAACATTTACAGTTCTTTTATCTGAGGACTTAGAGCAAGTTTCAGGTGGTGGCATGATTTGGTTAGTTTATGATAGACATTGGCCTTCGCCATATGCATATAGTTTGGCGACAGAATGGAGTACAATACTGAATCATGCGACTAGACGTGCTTATGGTATTAGCTATTGATAAATTAAAGGGGTAAGTATGAAAAAACTAGGGCATTTGGGAGTCTATACATCACTGGTATTTCTATCGATTTACCTACCAGAGTTAGGGATTATGCATCTAACTAAGTTTTTAGGATGGGGGATAGATGGCTATTCTATCTTTTTAACAGTTGAAGTAATAGCTCTTTTGCTATTATTTATCTACTGGCTCAAAAAGAAAGATATGCTCTATATTTTTGAAAAAAAGGGTTCAAAGAAGTCAAGATTCTTTTACCTTGTAGTTGCTCTAGTGGCTACTTATTTTGATCGTCAATTGGTGGATGCTTTTCAGTTACAGTTTCATCACCTAATTGATAACAAGTATATCTTTCAAGACCTTCTTTCGATTCTATACTCCAATGGGCAACCAACTTTTCTATCAACTGTTCTCAGTTTTAGTTTAACAGTAATCGTCGGACCTATATTAGAGGAACTGATTCATAGAGGGTATTTTATGAATACCTTTTTCCCCCAGTCCAAGTACTATCTGGATGTTATCCTATCTGCTCTTATCTTTGGACTTAGTCATTTGATCCTAACTCACCGAGATCCTATCAGTTTGATTATTTATAGTTTAGGCGGTCTTTTCTATGCCCTTGTCTACCGTTGGACAAAGAACTTAAAAATTACCATCCTGTGCCATAGTTTTTTCAACTTTCTCATTTATGCAAAACCCATCTGGATTTTTGTTTACAATTATGTCTATTATCATTTTTTTAGATAGTGGAAGGCAAAGAAAAAAGTGTTTGATAATTGTCAAACACTTTTTCTAATTTAATGGGAAGATAGAGAAATCTCTTTTATCAATTTCTTATTTCTCAATGAGTAAAGCTACCGTTTAGGATAAAAAATTGACTTTTTTAAAAATAGCTGTTAATATAATAAAAGATATTTATGCTATAAAAATAAGTCAACAAAGATTTTTTGGAGTAAGTATGAAAAAACTAGGTCATTTGGGAGTCTATACATTACTGGTATTTCTATCAATTTATCTACTAGATTTCAGTAGTCTTTATCTGGCTAAGATGTTTGTCTGGGGTATGGATGGCTATTCTATTATTGTAGCAGTAGAGCAACTAGCTCTTTTAGGACTATTTATCTATTGGTTGAAAAAGAAAAGAATGCTCTATATTTTTGAGAAAAAGGGTTCGATAAAATCCAGATTCTTTTACCTTTTAGTTAGTTTAGTGGCTGCTTATTTTGTCCGTCAGTTGTTGAGTGCTTTTTACTTACAGTTTAGTCGCTTCATTAATAATAACTATATCTTTGAAGACCTTCTTTCGGTCCTATCCTTCAATGAGCAATCTACTATTTTAACGACTTGCTTCTCTTTTATCTCAGTTGTCATTTTGGGTCCTATATTGGAGGAACTAGTTCATAGAGGATATTTTATGAATTCCTTCTTTCCTAAGTCCAAATATTACTTGGATGTCATCTTATCTGCTCTTATTTTTGGCTCAGTCATTTGGTATTGTCCCATCGTGACCTCATCAGTTTGATGGTTTATAGTTTTTCCGGTCTTTTCTTTGCTTTAGTTTACCGTTGGACAAAGAATCTAAAAATCACAATTCTGTGCCATTGTTTTATAAATTTTCTCATCCATGCAGACTTCATCTGGTTGTTTCTTTCTAATTTAATCTATTATCGTTTTTTTAGATAGTGAAAGGCAAAGAAAAAAGTGTTTGATCTAAGTCAAACACTTTTTTTACTGTTCTTCTTTTACAAACTGGCTGAGCAGTCCGTTGATAAAACGGGCAGATTTTTGATCTGAGAAGTCCTTTGCAAGCTCAATAGCTTCATTAACAGCAACCAGTTGCGGAGTGTCAAATGAAGTGATTTCAAAGACTCCCAAGCGAAGGAGGTTTCTCTCCACGAGCGTTAATCGCTCGATGGTCCAACCTGCTTTTAAATGCTGTGTGATTTGCTTGTCTAGTTCTTCCTTTTTAGCCTGAACACCAGAAACTAGCTCTGTCAAAAAGGCTGGAAGTTGCACATCCGTATCTTCACGATCATGAGTATAGGCGAAACGACAAGCAGTTTCGACATCCGTACCGAATTCAAGGCTCATGAGAGCTTGAAAAGCGCATTTACGGAGTTGGCGTCTAGATTCTAATAGTGGACTAGTCATTGAGGAAGTCCTCGTCAAATAGATCTTTCAATTCTGGTTTTGGTGTTTTATCTGGAACGATACCTGCAACGTGAATATTGATGGCAGTGAGTTCTACATCAGCCATATTGCGGACGGCATCTTTGACAGCTTTCTGGATAGCAACCGCTACCTTAGGAACTTTTACTCCGTACTCAAGGTAGAGATAGATATCTGCTGTGAGCTCTTCGTCCACGTTTTTAAGATAAACGCCACGGCCGAGAGAAAGTTTTGAAAGGGTATCAGACACTGATTTGTTTGAAAAAGAGTGTACACCCTCTACTTTTGCAGTAGCAATAGCAATGATTTTTTCAAGTACACGTGGGGCGATAACGATTTCGCCAAGTTGTTCTTCAATTCCCATAGAATGACCTCTTTCTAGAGATTAGGCACGAGAAACGTAAGTTCCTTCTGCAGTGTTGATAACGAGTTTTTGTCCTGCTTCGATGAAGTCTGGAACGTTTACGACAAGTCCAGTTTCCATCGTTGCTGGTTTACCAGAACCTGTAACAGTAGCACCTTTGATAGATGGTTGAGTTTCTGCAACTGTCAATTCGACAGTAGTAGGAACGGTAACACCAATCACTTCAGTTCCGTAGAATTGGATCTTCACATCAGAGTTTTCAAGGATGTAAAGCAATTCGTTTTCAACGTTGACAACAGGAATTTCGTATTGGTCGTAAGTTTCTGTGTTCATGAAGTAGGCTGTGTCATCCATTTTGTACAAGTATTGAGCTGGGACAGTCTCGATGATGGCTTGTTCAAATTTTTCCTCTGGACGGTAGCTTGTGTCAAATGTAGAACCAGTACGGACATCACGCAATTTCATACGCATGATTGTGTTTCCTTTACCTGGTTTGTGGTGGCTAGCTTCCAAAACGCGGATCAATTTTCCGTCAGCTGTTTCAAAGGTCATACCAGCCTTTAATTTACTTGCTTCAATCATGTTTTTACCTCTTTAATAAAATAATTTACTCTTTATTGTACCATAAAAGACAACATTACTCAAATGTCAGAAGGAGCTTAATTAGTTGACTGGTACGATATTTCCATCTTCGTCTTTGGTAACGAGGACGTATTTTCCATCGACTTCGATGTAAAAATTCTTGCTGGCAGTTTGTCCAGTGTTTTGAGCTGGTGCTTGATTTTGAACTTGTTGGCTTAGTTGACCACCCAGAGTTTGGCCAAGATTCATGCCCATAAACATGTTCATCCCATTGCCATTCCCTTCGTTGGCAGCTGCAGCAATAAGCGCTTCGTTACGAGCACGGCGTTCTTCGATTTCAATCGTGTTGTACTTCATTGCCACGAGCTCACTATCAAGCTTGCGAACGATATCAAGACTTTCTTGGTCGTAGCTGAGGTCTTCAAGCAAGATGTTAGTTGCTTCAATCCCGTAGAGACCTGTCCAAACCTTGTTGACCTCTTGTTTAGCGAGTTCGTTAAAGGTGTCTTGATTGGCATTGAGGCTATAGATATCTACCTTGTTTTCGTTGGTGTATTTGGCAATGGCAATCGCGATTTTCGGTGCGATATTTTGACGGAGCGTTCCTTGAGCTACATCTTGGAGAGTAAATGGCTGTCCGTCAGTAATTTGACGGCTAACAGAACTCACGTAGAAGAGGACTGGATCTGCTATTTTTACATCAAACAAGCCATAGAAACGGATGTTGAGCAGTTGTTGGTAACGTTCGCTGAAGTATTCGACCGCATTTTGTGTGCCGAACTTATTACCTGCAATAGGTTGCATGCGGATAAAGATAATTTCTTGTTGGGTGATGACTTGTCCACCAAAAGAGAAACGGTTTTTAAAGTTTTCCCAAGTGCCTTTTAAACCACCTTTTTCAAGGAGCCAGGCATTATCACCAGCTTGCCATTCGTGGCTACCAGCTTCGAGAACTTCACCAAGGAAGGTACCGTTGTTTACCAAAACAGCGCTATAACCTTGAGGAACGATAACCACACTGCCATCTGACAAAAGTCCAGTATTTTGATTGCTGTGACGAGAACGTCCATCTGGGTCTTTTGTGAGTAATTGTCCCTTGACGGCCAAGGCATCGCCAGAGACATTATCTGGAAGGACAATGGCTTCCTTGAATTTACTATCATTAAAACTATTTAAGCCTGCTGATAAGGCTGCACGTATAAATCCCATAATTCCTCCTAATTATAAAGCTCGTCTTCATCCACAACATCATAGGTATCGAGTACCCATTGGTTTGGACTGCGAGAGAGATTGGCACCACAGTAGTCGCACTCGCTAACTGCAGAGATTTTCAAAGGGGCGCCACAGTTTGGACAGTGGTCGCTCACAACTTCGTCTGGATTGACTGCTTGCGTTTGGCTACCGTGTTGACGGATAAAGTTTAATTGATACACGGTGAAGAGATCTTTTTTAGGGTCTCCTTCAATGACACGGCGAGTCTCATCGTCAATGACATAGTCTCGTAAAATTGATGATAGAATCACCACTAAGGTATCGTTTCCGTCAGGATTTTCAATGAACTCCTTGATGCGAACATTTTCGATACAAACTTTCTCTAAAACATTAGTTGTTTTAGCACGAATATGGTCTTCGAGTTGGGCACTGTGTTGGGAGTAGAGACTGGTACTTTCTAAAGCGCGGACAGAGTTCCAATTTTTCTCAGTCCAGGCAACCTGCAATTTAAGGTAGACTTCCTTAACCCAAGATGTGAAAGCTTCCGCGTCAAAGTTTGGATCTCCGTATTTCACAAGACTAATGGCCCGTGTGTTGTGTTCAACTCGACGATGGAGCGTTTGAGAATCATTACTAGTGTCTGTTGAACTTGAATCTTCTGAGTTATTCTTCGAGGCTTTAAAGATACTAACTAGGAAAACTCCTGCGACAATCAGGAATACCAATCCCATTTCGAATGAGTTGGTAGAGCTACTAGAGGATGATCCGTATCCAGAGCGGTAGTAGTGGTAGGATGATCCGCCAGAACGACTTCCACCTCCACTTGAGCGGCTACTGCTGCGGCTGCTCCCTCCACTTCTGGAATGTCCGACACCCGCATCAACGATTTGAGGCACGGATAGAAAAACAAGTAATAAACAGGTCATTAAAAGAGCGTAAAACTTTTTCATGTGTCTCCTAACTATATGATTGAAAAGGTAGAATTCTGAATTCGAATGATTATTAAACTATTTAATAACCTTTAAAAATCATCTAAGATATACTAGGCGTTATTTACTAGCATTTAGCTTCTTTATGGAATGGCGTTCGATGAGCCATCCCACAATCCATCCTATTGCTAGCAAGTAATTTTCAAAAGCACCGATAGCATTTACAGGAGAGTGATACTCCATATAATTGAGTAAGTGATTTGTTCCTATTCCAATTCCGCCAATAATGAGAGCAAGAAGTGCGATTCGTAGATAGAACCAATCGTATTTAATATTGATAGCGAGAATAATAATCAATACAGCTAAATTCCATATTCCAATTTCTCGTTGCCAACCAGCAGATATTCCGTACCCGGAGTGGCTTCCCATGTACGATGGAAAGAAAATTTGTAGTATAGAAGCGCCTAACATAGCGATGATGACTAAGACAAATAGCAATCGTAAAAATTTGTTCATTTATTCTCCTTGTCTCATTCTCGTCTTAAAAGTAGAAAAAAGTGTATAAAGAGTAAATTACTCACTTTCTTTCAACTTCGCCAATTCCTGTGCAAGGAGTTTAAGGGCAACTTGTGGATTGGCTTGGCCTTTGGTTGCTTTCATAAGGAATCCTGTGAAGGCCTTGTCTGCGTTGCGTTTGCCTGACTTGAAGTCGGCAACGGCAGCTTCGTTATCCGCAAAGACTTGGTGGATGATTGGGATCAAGACATCTGGATCAGAGATTTGCACCAAGCCTGCTTTTTCCACGTATTCACGCGCGCCACCGCCATTTTTAGCCAGATGGACAAAGACTTTCTTGGCAATCTTAGAAGAAATCGTACCATCTTCGATGATGGCAATCATTTCTACTAAGTTTTCTGGTGTTAATTCGATTTGTTCCAGTGTTTTGCCTTCAGCATTCAAGAACTGAGCAACTTCGCCTTGGAGCCAGTTAGAGACTTGTTTGGCATCACCACCGAGGGCAACAGCTTTTTCAAAGAAGTCAGAAGTGACTTTGTTTGCAGTCAACTGGCTAGCATCGTAGTCTGACAAGCCAAGATCAGATACGTAGCGCGCACGGCGTTCTTTTGGAAACTCTGGCAACTCAGTCCGCATTTCCTCAATCCACTCATCTGAGATTTCAAAGAGTGGTAGGTCTGGTTCTGGGAAGTAGCGGTAGTCTGCAGCGCCTTCCTTGACACGCATGAGGATGGTTGCCTTGTTAGCTTCATCGTAACGGCGTGTTTCTTGGCGAATTTGACCACCTGAGCGAAGAATTTCGGCTTGACGTTGGACTTCGTATTCAAGACCCTTACGAACATTTGAGAAGGAGTTGAGGTTTTTCAACTCAGTCTTGGTACCGAATTTCTCTTGACCATAAGGGCGAAGGGAGATGTTGGCATCCACACGCATCGAACCTTCTTCCATCTTAACGTCAGAAATACCAGCGTACTGGATGACTTCCTTGAGGGCTGTTAGATAAGCATAGGCTTCTTCTGGTGAACGCATATCGGCTTCAGATACGATTTCAATCAAGGGCACCCCTTGACGGTTGAGGTCAACATAAGAGTAGCCATCTGTACCGTGGGTGTTTTTACCAGCATCTTCTTCCAAGTGAGCGCGCTCGATACCGATTTTCTTAGTCGTACCGTCTTCTAGCTCCACTTCAATCCAGCCGTTGTAGCCGATTGGCTCATCAAACTGAGAAATTTGGTAGGCTTTTGGATTATCAGGGTAGAAGTAGTTCTTGCGGTCAAAGTGCATCTTTTTGTGGATGTCCATGTTGAGGGCAAGAGCTGCCTTGATACCAGCATCGACAACACCTTTATTGAGAACTGGCAGAACTCCTGGGAAAGACCAGTCAATCACGTTGGTGTTGGCATTTTGGTCGTTTCCAAAGTGGGCAGAAGTAGGTGAGAAGATTTTTGAATTGGTGTTGAGCTCTACGTGGACTTCAAGTCCAATGACTGTTTCAAAGTTCATTAGTTATCACCTCCAAAAATCACGGGTTGTTGTTTGTGGTAGTCTGTTGTTGCTTCAAAGGCAGTAGCAGCTTGGTAAATGGTTTCCTCAGAGTACTTAGGACCGATCAATTGGAGACCGACTGGGAGACCTTGAGAGAATCCAGCAGGAATTGAAATTCCTGGGAGACCTGCTAAGTTGACTGGGATGGTCAAAAGGTCAGCCAAGTACATGGCAACTGGATCGTGGTTGAGTGAATCCAAGTCATAGGCAACGCTTGGAGCAGTTGGTCCTAGGATTAAATCGTAATCTGCAAAGACTTTTTCGAAATCTTGGATGATGAGGGTACGAACTTGTCCAGCCTTCTTGTAATAGGCATCATAGTAACCTGATGAAAGGCTAAATGTTCCAAGCATGATACGGCGTTTCACTTCTTCACCGAAACCTTGGCTACGGCTGTTTACATAGATTTCATCAAGATTCGTCGCATCCTCTGCGCGGTAGCCGTAACGGATACCGTCAAAACGTTGCAAGTTTGAGGATGCTTCTGATGAAGCGATGATGTAGTAAACGGCAACACCGTATTTTGAGTGAGGAAGGCTAACTTCTTCGACGATGGCACCAAGTTTTTCAAAGTGTTTGGCTGCGTTCAGGATAGTTTCCTTAACCTCTGGGTCAATCCCTTCACCAAGGTATTCCTTAGGCAAAGCAATTTTCATTCCCTTGATGTCTTGCCCGATTTTGGAAGTAAAGTCGGCAATGCGGACAGGAGCAGAAGTAGAGTCTTTAGCATCTTCGCTGACAATAGCGTTGAGCAAGAGGGCATTTTCCTTAACGGTTGGTGCAAAAGGTCCAATCTGGTCTAATGAGCTACCGAAGGCAATGAGACCGAATCGAGAAACCGTTCCGTAGGTTGGCTTGAGACCAACAATCCCGTTGAAGGCGGCAGGTTGGCGGATGGAACCACCAGTATCAGAACCGAGTGACAAGCGGACTTGCCCTGACGCTACAGCTGCAGCAGAACCACTTGATGAACCACCAGGAACCTTGCTGTGGTCCCAAGCATTTTTAGTGGCACCGTAATGAGAAGTCTCACCAGAACCACCCATGGCAAACTCGTCCATGTTGGTCTTTCCGACAACAATCATGCCCTTGGCTTTTGCATTGGCAACGGCTGTCGCATCAAAGATAGGCTCGTAGTTGTAGAGCATTTTTGAGGCTGCAGTTGTGAGGATACTGTCTGTAGAGATATTATCCTTAACTGCCAGTGGAATTCCTGAAAGGACATTGTCCGCGTCAATTCCAGCTTCATCAATAGCCTTAGCTTGAGCAAGGGCTTGCTCTTCAGCGATGGTAACAAAAGCATTGATTGCTTTCTCGCGAGACTTGATATCTTCAAGCGTGGCTTGGGTCAATTCAGTTGCTGAAACCTCCTTAGAGACAAGGAGGTTGTGCAAGTCTTCAATCGTTTTGTTATTAAAAGTCATTAGGCATCTCCTCCATCATCTAGGATAGCTGGTACCTTGATATAGTAGTTTTCTTTTTCAGGTACGTTTTTAAACAAGCGGTCACGGTCTGTTCCTTCTTCGGCCACATCAGGGCGGAGTACGGTCTTGCGGTCAGCCATGGTTGTAGTAGGTGCGACACCAGTTGTGTCGACCTCGCCCAGCAATTCAACCATATCTACAATCTTAGACAAGGTTGTCGCAAAGGCAGCAGTTTCTTCTTCAGAGAATCTTAATTTTGAAAGATTGGCAACGTGTGTTACCTCTTCTTGCGTAATTTTCATCTTGCATCCTTTCGTGAAATGATGATTTTTAGTCTGTTCTATTTTACCATAATTTCCTATAAATAAGGGAGCCAAACTGAAAAGAAATAGAAATTGAAAAATCGCTTTTAATTCGCTATAATGGTTAAACTAGAGAATAGAGAAAATAAGAGTTAGGATAGAAATATGTTCCATCAATTTATCACCAGATCTCAGACGGTTCCTCCTCCCATTTCCCTCTTTTGGTATGGGATTATGATGCTTACTTTAGTGCTTTGTATTTATGGAGCACTTGCTTATCACAAGAATCCGAAATTTGTCCGCTTGTTTAAGGGGATTCAGATTCTCCAGTTACTTGCCCTATATAGTTGGTATGTTGGTTTTGGGATTCCCTTTTCTAACAGCCTTCCTTTTTATCATTGTCGTTTGGCTATGTTTGCGGTGGTTTTCTTGCCCGATAAATGGCGGAGCAAGCAGTATTTTGCTCTTTTAGGAGCAAGTGGAGCGGTCTTTGCCTTGGTTTACCCGGTTTTTGACCCCTATGATTTCCCCCATATCACCAGTTTTTCATTTTTGATTGGGCACTATGCCCTTCTAGTGAATTCCTTGGTTTACTTGATGAATCACTATGACAAGAGTCTGCTCAAGAAATATATGATTGTGGCCTATACTTTTATTCTCAATCTCTTTCTAGTTGGGGTTAATCAGGTGACGGGTGGAAATTATGGTTTGTTAAACAAGACACCTTTTATTCCGGATGCACCCCTGTGGTTAAAATACCTTCTTGTGTCCGTCATCCTCTCACTGGCTCTGGTTCTTTTTGATATCTTGTTCAAGAAACGGTGGAAAAAGAGAAATCAGGCGCAATCTGTGCTCTAGCTTGCCTTTTCATCGGATGAGCAATTGAAAAACTCCCCAAAATCCGATATAATGGAGAGTTGAAAGGAATAGTAAAATCCAATGTAAACATCATTCTTAGCTACTGAAACAACTAAAAATAGAAAATCAAAGAAAGAGAACTTATGACTATTCAAGAAGAAATCAAGAAACGCCGTACCTTTGCCATTATCTCTCACCCGGACGCCGGGAAAACAACCATCACTGAGCAGTTGCTCTACTTTGGGGGCGAGATTCGTGAGGCTGGTACGGTTAAAGGAAAGAAAACAGGGACTTTTGCCAAGTCTGACTGGATGGATATCGAGAAACAACGTGGGATTTCGGTCACGTCATCAGTTATGCAGTTTGACTACGATGGCAAGCGCGTGAACATCCTCGACACACCAGGGCACGAGGACTTCTCAGAAGATACTTATCGGACCTTGATGGCAGTGGATGCTGCGGTCATGGTCGTGGACTCTGCCAAGGGTATCGAGGCCCAAACCAAGAAATTGTTTGAGGTTGTGAAGCACCGTGGCATTCCAGTCTTTACCTTTATGAACAAGCTGGACCGTGACGGTCGTGAGCCACTGGACCTCTTGCAAGAACTAGAAGAAGTCCTAGGTATTGCGAGCTATCCTATGAACTGGCCAATCGGGATGGGGAAAGCCTTTGAAGGCTTGTATGACCTTTATAACCAACGCTTGGAGCTCTATAAAGGGGATGAGCGTTTTGCCAGTCTGGAAGAAGGGGATAAGCTCTTTGGAAGTAATCCTTTCTACGCTCAGGTTAAGGACGATATCGAGCTGTTGCAAGAAGCAGGAAATGAATTTTCAGAAGAAGCTATTCTTGCAGGAGAACTGACTCCGGTCTTCTTTGGTTCAGCCCTCACTAACTTTGGGGTGCAGGCCTTCCTTGAGACCTTCCTTAAGTTTGCTCCAGAACCACATGGCCACAAGAAAACAGATGGCGCAATTGTGGATCCTTATGACAAGGATTTCTCAGGATTTGTCTTTAAAATTCAAGCTAACATGGACCCTCGTCACCGGGACCGTATCGCCTTTGTTCGTATCGTATCAGGTGAGTTTGAGCGAGGGATGAGTGTCAATCTGCCTCGTACTGGGAAGACTGCCAAGCTTTCTAATGTCACTCAGTTTATGGCTGAAAGTCGTGAAAATGTAACCAATGCCGTGGCAGGTGATATCATCGGGGTTTACGATACCGGTACTTATCAGGTTGGAGACACCTTGACGGTTGGAAAAAACAAGTTTGAATTTGAACCCCTTCCAACCTTTACACCTGAGATTTTCATGAAAGTTTCTGCTAAGAACGTTATGAAACAAAAATCCTTCCACAAGGGGATTGAGCAATTGGTGCAAGAAGGAGCCATTCAGCTTTACAAGAATTACCAAACTGGTGAGTACATGCTAGGAGCTGTTGGACAACTCCAGTTTGAAGTCTTTAAGCACCGCATGGAAGGCGAATATAATGCGGAAGTAGTCATGAGCCCAATGGGTAAAAAGACCGTTCGCTGGATCAAGCCTGAGGACTTGGATGAGCGCATGTCCTCAAGCCGCAATATCTTGGCCAAAGACCGTTTCGATCAACCAGTCTTCCTCTTTGAAAATGACTTTGCCCTCCGCTGGTTTGCAGACAAGTATCCAGACGTAGAGTTGGAGGAAAAAATGTAACTCAGCACTAACAATTGGAACTAAAGTTCCTAATTGTTGGACGCTAGTCGCTATTTGGCGAACTAGCTAACTGCCTTACTAACTACGTTTGGCAAATAGAATCGATTTGCCAAACTCCGTGTCGTAGTGTAAAATCGGCTTACCTAAACGCTTCACTAGGAAAAATCCACGAATATTATTGATTCGTGGGTTTTTCCGTCGTAACCACATTTTACAAATGAAATCGATTTGTAAACTCAGTGTCGTAATCTAACAATCGGTATCCGCTATGGCGGTCTACCTAAACGCTTTACTAGAAAAAGTCCGCGAATGCTTTCGATTCGTGGATTTTTTTGTTGGAAAGGATAGAAAGTTGCTATACCTAGAGATATGATTGGTCTATTTTACTGTTTTATTGAGGCAATTTTGCCCTATTTGAGCAAATTTTATAAGAGTAAGTTGGTTTCTGTTCTTTATGGTATACTAGAGATACAGATAAAATTTGAACACACCAACCGGAGGAACATATGGAAAAACAGATTAATGAGAAAATTATCGAAATCGTGCATCAAGCCAACGATATGATTCCAGTTGAGTGGGATGATTTGTATATTGTAATCGAGATGGATAAGACCTATAGTGGTGAAGCCTATTTCTATTTTAAGTATAAAAATCACTATCATTACCATCTGGAAATGTCAGAAGATTTTGGCCTATCGATGATGGATATTCTAAGCGAAAACAAGGTTTTATTTAAAAAATCAGAAGATCTGAAAAGAGTGTTTATTGAAAATAATTTGGCAGATTGGTACATTTGTATCATCCATTTAGATGATAACAACAAGCTTTCAGTCGACTATGACTATGCTCTATGGTTGAAAAGTAATTTTGGACCAACTGCTCGTATGAACTTTTTCAGATATCAATTTTTAGGATTTGAACCAAGAAACGAAAAAGAACAAGAACAGTTCAAGGCTATGGAAGCCTTCCAGCAGGAACATAATGGAAAATAGTTTTCTTGGATAAGAGGAATAAGACCAGATTAGTGAGGAAATTCAATGGTTAAATTTTCAAAAATAGATAAACAACTAAAAAAAGAATTGAAAAAAGTTCAGCGCAATGCAGCAAAAAAATTACAGTTAAAGTCTCGAGATTGGGCCTATTTCAACAAAGTGGGAGACTATTTGGTTTCGTATATGATTGATATTAAATTTCCAGATAATAAGTTTCGTCTAATTATTCGCACGGATATCAAACCATATATTTTGGATGATATTTTTTGGGAAGTTTTTGATATGGCGAGTAATTCGCAGGAACCAATGAGTCTTCGAGCTGTTGGAGCTTTCACAGTTGATTCCTTATCCTTACCAACCAAAATCAATGAAGAAGACTGGACGATGGAGGACCTTGACTTAGAAAAAGTCGAAGCTAGGGTTTTCGAGGTGCTCTCAGAAGTGCATGAAGAAGTTCTTAAACGTATCAATGGGTTCGACAGTTTTGAAGATTTTTATAACTATGCTGTTGAGAATTCATCAAATCCTGCTCGATATGATTTGATGGGGATGCTATTAATGATCCATCGCGAGAAATATCAAGAGGCACTCCAAATGGCAGAAGATTTGATCGCAAAGCGTAAATTCGGAGGTTTCCAAAATAAGAATAAATGGATCAATGAATACATTGTGGATTATTGTAAAGAAAAACTCAAGGCAGATTAGGAAGTCTTGTGTTTAAATGTATAATCCAAATCGGAGGATAAAATGGAAAAACAGATTAATGAGAAGATGACCGAGATTATATATAAAGTAAATGATATGATTCCAGTTGAGTGGGATGATCTTTATATTAATTTTGAAGTGGATAAGACGCTTAGTGGTGGCGTGATATTTTTCTTTAAATATAAAGGAGAATATCATTATTACATGGATATTCCATCTTTATATGGTATCCCTAAGACAGAATTCAGAATAGAATACATAAATCTTTTTGCTTTGGGTGAAGACATGAAGAAAATATTCAATGAGCACGGTCTCGCAGAGTGGTCTGCTTTTACAATCAAAGTGGATGAACAGAATAAAACCTCTTTGGATTTTGACTATGCACCATGGAATGAAAGTAAATTTGGACCAACGGATAGAATAGAATTTTTTGAATACAAATACCTCGGCAAGCAACCAGCTAACGAAAAAGAACTAGAACAGTTCAAGGCTATGGAAGCTTTCCAAAGAGAGCATAATCAAAAGTAGAGTAAGCTTGATTACATTTTGAAGAATACGATTTTTGAGTATTGCTGTTATCGTGAAATGGAGGATAATATGTTAGAAAACTTTGTTAAAGTGGCAGATATGCCCCAAGAAGTGATTGAAAAATACAAGGATCAAGTTCCTGCTGAGTTGCTACAGATTTGGCAGGAGGATGGTCTGGGAACCTTTTTAGATGGTTATCTAAAAGTCATCAATCCAGATGACTATCTTGAACTTCTCCAAGATAGTTATTTCAGAGGAGATGTCGCTTTTCCTATGTTCGTAACAGCATTTGGAGATATTATTACTTGGGAAGAGAATGCCTATGTAGGAATTGTCCAATACAATATTCAGGATTTAGATATTATGATTAAGCGTATGGATCGTTTCATAGAGTATGTTGATGATGAAGATTTCAAAGATGATTATTTTGATATCCCACTCTATAAAAAAGCTGTTGCCAAACATGGTCAATTAGCCTACGATGAGTGTTTCGGTTTCGTTCCACTTTTGGCATTAGGAGGCTTTAAAGATGTAGACCACATGGATAAGGTAAAAGTCTTGGAGCACATTTACCTCATGTACCAGCTTACAGGCGGTGTGATGGACGATTAGGAGTTGCTATTTCTTTTTTGAGAACAGTACGAGAGGATGAACTTTCCTTCCAAATGCAAAACACAAGAACCTCAGAGGAATTCTCTGAGGTTCTTTGCGTTTTAGTTTCCATATTTCTGATAAAAATCGACCTTAACCTGGATAAAGGTTTCGGCTTCGCGTAGTAGCTGCAGGAGGGTGGCACGGGTTTCAAACTCCTCGCGTGTTTTCGGGAGACTCCGATTGCGGAAAACTTGCAGATAGCGTTCGATGTCATCAAGTAGGTCATGAGCAGGATTGGTCTGGCTTAGCTGGGCAGCAATCTTAGAAAAGAGCTGGGCCAAGATCAAACTCTCACTTGCGGCCAGATGACAGGTATTGATCTGCTGGGCCATATTTCGCAGGATGCGACTTTGTCGCTGTCTCATCTCAAAGTAGTGGATGTGGTAGTCCGTCTGGTGAAAGAGATGATCTGAGTGATCCAAATAAACCAGCTGGAGGGCTTCATCAAGAAGTCTATCTAATTCGTCAACGAGTTGGGCTTGATTGCGCCCGTCTCCTCTTGACAGATAGTATTTAAAGCGAAGCAGGATGTCTTTTAACTTTTCTTCGACCTGAAGGTGGTAGCTTTGGATGGCTTTCTCACGAGAGGGCATGTAAAGGTTGACCAACAGAGCAAAGCTTGTCCCGATGAGAAAGAGGAGTACTTCATTAAGCAAGAGCTCTGGGGAAGTAGACTCCTGTACCAAGAGATGACCGACCAAGACACTGCTAGGGGTGATGCCGATTTCCCAGCCCATTTTGTAAGCAAGAGGCACATAGAGAGCCAGATAGAGGCCTAGACTCCAGATGTGAAAGCCGGTCAGCTGAAAGGCTAGAACGCCGATAGCGAGCGCTAGGAGCATGGAAAAGAGGCGGTTGCGTGCTAATTTCAGCGTGCTTCTGCGCGTGTCGGAGAGGCTTAAGAGAGCGATAATTCCAGCTGAGACTGCTGATGATAAATCTAAAAAATAAGCGAGAAAACAAGCGAGACAGGTCGCCAAGATCAGTTTTGTCGTACGTTGGGTGATAGACATGAGAATTTCCTAAACTAATAGAATCGAGTGTTTAACGAGGAATCAGAGACTAGGGACGAATTTTTCAGTTTGTAGCATACTCGGCAACCGCTGTAAAGAGAACATCTGTTGAAGAGTTCAGGGCTGTTTCGCAGGAGTCTTGAACAACTCCGATCACAAATCCGACTCCGACAACCTGCATAGCCAAGTCGTTGGAAATCCCAAAGAGGCTACAAGCGACAGGAATGAGGAGAAGGGATCCTCCAGCGATCCCAGAGGCCCCGCAGGCAGAAATGGCAGCCACTACACTGAGCACAAATGCTGTCCCAAAGTCTACCGAGATTCCGAGTGTATTGACGGCAGCCAGGGTCAGGACATTTATGGTAACGGCAGCGCCAGCCATGTTGATGGTCGAACCAAGTGGGATGGAGACAGAGTAGGTGTCAGGATTCAGTCCCAGGTCTTGACAGAGTTTCATATTGACAGGGATATTGGCGGCAGAGCTACGAGTGAAAAAGGCTGTAATACCACTGACACGTAGGCATTTCAAAACAAGGGGATAGGGATTTTTCCTCATAAAGAGAAAGGCGATGAGCGGGTTGATGATGAGAGCAACAAAGGCCATGGTAGCAATCAAGAGTCCTAGGAGGACACCGTAGTTAGCCAGACTGGCAATGCCCTTGTCAGAGATGGTCTTAAACATCAAACCTAAAATCCCAAAGGGTGCTAGATTGATAATCCATTCCACGATTTTAGAGGTGACATCCGCCATGGTTTTCAGTAATTCTTTACTGTGTTTACTTGCCTCTCTCATAGCCAAGCCAAAGACGACTGCCCAAGAGAGAATCCCGATATAGTTGGCTTCAACAATGGCATTCAAGGGATTGTCCACCAGTTTGAGCAAGAGGTTGCTGAGGACTTGACCGATACCATCAGGAGCAGCAACTTCTGTATTTGCACTGGTCAGGGTGATTTGCACAGGCAGTAAGAAACTAGCTAGAACGGCTACCAATGCAGCAGCAAAGGTTCCGAGCAAGTATAAGAAAATAACAGTTTTCATATTGGTGTTTTGTCCCTTTTGGTGTTGGGAAAGGGCGTTGGCAACAAGGGCAAAAACCAAAATAGGAGCGATAGCTTTCAGTCCGCCTACAAAGAGGTCTCCAAGCAGGCCAATTCCTGTAAGGTTTGGAAAGAGCATCCCTAATGTAGCTCCCGAAATCATTCCAATAAGGATTCGTTTGATGAGGCTTGCCTTGGTCCAGGCTCTAATGATTCGTTTCATAGCAGTCTCCTTCAAATGTATTGTTTATAATTATAGTATAAATATGCTATAGAGGCAAGTGATATTTTGAAAATAGGGCCGATAATTGAATAATTATGAAAGAAAAGAGAAGGGCGATTTTATGGTATAATAGGAAAAAGGAGTTTTATATGCAAGATTTTTTTCAACGCTATTTTGATAAACTTGATTTAACAACCATATTAGAGAATCTCTTGACCAAGGTGATTTCTCTTTTGATTTTGTTTTTACTATTTTATATAGCTAAAAAGATGCTTCATGCGACTGTACGAAAGATTGTCAAGCCCTCACTTAAATTTTCAAATCGAGATGCAGGAAGGCAAAAGACCATCTCGCGTTTGCTGGAGAATGTCTTTAACTACATTCTTTATTTCTTCTTGCTCTACTGTATCCTGTCTATTTTAGGACTGCCAGTTTCTAGCCTCCTTGCTGGTGCGGGGATTGCTGGGGTGGCCATTGGTATGGGGGCGCAAGGCTTTCTATCTGATGTCATCAATGGCTTCTTCATTCTTTTTGAACGCCAGCTTGATGTGGGTGATGAAGTCGTTCTCACAAATGGACCGATTACCGTTTCTGGAAAGGTCGTTAGCGTAGGGATCCGTACAACGCAACTGCGAGGTGATGATCAAGCCCTTCACTTTGTTCCCAATCGCAATATCACCGTCGTCAGCAATCTATCTCGTACTGAATAGGCCGGCTATTTTAGCAGATTTATGGTACAATAGAAGGAGTTTGGTAAAGGAGAGAGTATGCTATTTGTAGAGAAAAAATTAGGTCACGATTGTACATGGATAGATCTTGATGTAGACAAGATCAAAAACATGGAAGACCTTTCGGATGTCTATGGATTGGACAAGGAAACTATCGAGTATGCTCTGGATAGAAATGAGCGTGCCCACATGGACTATCACCGTGAAACGGGAACGGTAACCTTCATTTATAATGTTCTTGATTTAGAAAAAGATAAAGAATATTATGAAGCGATTCCGATGACCTTTATCGTTGAAAAACAACGGCTGATTACAATTAGCAATCACAAGAATAGTTATGTGATTAAACGTATGGCAACCTACCTTGAAAGCCATGAAGTTGTTTCAATCTATAAATTTCTTTTTGCCAGTTTAGAGATTATTAGCAATGCTTACTATCCAGTGATTGAAGAGATGGATAAAAGTAAGGATGAAATCAGTGCACTTCTTCGTCAAAAAACAACTAAAAAAAATCTTTTTGCCCTCTCTGACTTGGAAACTGGTATGGTTTACCTGACAGCAGCTGCCAAACAAAATCGTCTCCTCTTGGAACACATCCAAGGGCATGCTCTTTATCGCAATTTTAATGAGGTAGAAAGAGAGCAGTTTGACGATGCCATGATTGAAGCACATCAGTTGGTTTCGATGACAGACTTGATTTCTCAAGTTTTGCAACAACTCTCAGCCTCTTACAACAACATCCTAAATAATAATCTAAATGATAATTTGACAACTTTGACCATTATCTCAGTCTTGCTAGCTATCCTTGCGGTTATTACAGGATTCTTCGGAATGAATGTTCCTTTACCGTTTGCAGATGAACCAAATGCTTGGATTTATATTTTGATAGCTAGTCTCATTTTATGGGTAGTCTTAGCCCAATATTTAAAGAATATTGCTAGAAATTAAAAAGAAAAGGAGCCAGAATGGCGATTGAAAATTATATGCCAGATTTTGCTGTGGAAGCAGTTTATGATCTGACAGTCCCAAGCCTGCAAGCGCAGGGAATCAAGGCTGTTTTGGTCGATCTGGATAATACTCTCATTGCTTGGAACAACCCTGATGGGACGCCAGAGATGAAGCAATGGCTACATGACCTTCGGGACGCGGGCATTCGCATCATCGTAGTCTCAAATAATACCAAAAAACGGGTTCAACGTGCAGTTGAGAAGTTTGGGATTGATTACGTTTATTGGGCATTGAAGCCTTTCACATTTGGGATTGACCGTGCCATGAAGGAATTCCACTATGAGAAACATGAAGTGGTCATGGTCGGCGACCAGCTCATGACGGATATACGAGCAGCGCATCGTGCAGGTATTTGCTCGATCTTAGTCAAACCCTTGGTCCAACACGACTCCATCAAAACGCAGATTAACCGAGCTCGCGAGCGCCGTGTCATGCGTAAAATTACTGAAAAGTATGGACCGATTACATATAAAAAAGGAATTTAACTATGGAAGAAATTCTCTGTATTGGTTGTGGAGCAACCATTCAGACGACAGACAAGGCTGGTCTTGGTTTCACTCCCCAGTCGGCACTTGAAAAAGGTTTGGAGACTGGAGAAGTTTATTGTCAACGCTGTTTCCGTCTCCGCCATTACAATGAAATTACAGATGTCCAGTTGACGGACGATGATTTCCTCAAACTCTTGCACGAGGTGGGAGACAGTGATGCCTTGGTAGTCAATGTCATTGACATCTTTGACTTCAATGGATCAGTTATCCCAGGCTTGCCACGCTTTGTATCGGGCAATGATGTCCTCTTGGTGGGAAATAAAAAAGATATCCTGCCCAAGTCAGTTAAGCCGGGCAAGATTAGCCAGTGGCTCATGGAACGTGCCCACGAAGAAGGACTTCGTCCAGTAGATGTCGTTTTGACTTCGGCTCAGAATAAGCATGCCATCAAAGAAGTCATTGACAAGATTGAACACTACCGCAAGGGCCGTGATGTCTACGTAGTTGGTGTGACCAACGTTGGAAAGTCAACCCTTATCAACGCCATTATCCAAGAAATCACGGGTGACCAGAATGTCATCACGACTTCGCGTTTTCCGGGGACAACCTTGGACAAGATTGAAATCCCACTTGACGACGGAGCTTATATCTACGATACACCAGGGATTATCCACCGCCACCAGATGGCCCACTACTTGACGGCTAAAAACCTCAAGTATGTCAGCCCTAAAAAGGAAATCAAGCCCAAAACCTATCAACTTAACCCTGAACAAACCCTGTTTTTAGGTGGTCTTGGACGCTTTGACTTCATATCAGGAGAAAAGCAAGGATTTACAGCTTTCTTTGATAATGAACTCAAACTCCACCGTACCAAGCTAGAAGGCGCTAGTGCCTTTTATGACAAGCACCTCGGAACCCTTTTGACACCACCAAATAGCAAGGAAAAAGAAGATTTTCCAAAACTAGTCCGGCATGTATTTACCATTAAGGACAAGACAGACCTGGTCATCTCAGGACTAGGCTGGATCCGCGTAACAGGCACCGCCAAAGTCGACGTCTGGGCACCAGAAGGCGTCGCCGTCGTCACACGAAAAGCCATTATTTAAAATAAAATCACTGAGCGAACAAAGTGAGCTCATATAGCGATAGTTATTGCCGTGGTGTGATTGCCAATCGATAGATTGGCAAGGGGCACAATTGAGACCTAGGCTCAATTGTGAGGTCAGGAAATCCATTTTTCAAAGATGATATCTTTGGAAAATTAGTTCCGACCGTCCCTCACCACCTAAAATAACTATCAAAAAAGGAAGAAAGAATATGTCATTAACATCAAAACAACGTGCCTTCCTCAACAGCCAGGCACACACCCTCAAACCCATCATCCAAATCGGGAAAAATGGTCTCAACGACCAAATCAAAACCAGCGTCCGTCAAGCTCTTGACGCGCGTGAATTGATCAAGGTTACTCTCTTACAAAACACAGATGAAAACATCCATGAAGTAGCTGAAATATTGGAAGAAGAAATTGGTGTGGATACAGTCCAAAAAATCGGACGCATCTTGATTTTGTTTAAACAATCCAGCAAGAAAGAAAATCGCAAGATTTCTAAAAAAGTCAAAGAAATCTAAAACCTACTCCAAACAACTGTTTTTACAGAGAATTAAAGGAAGACGAGCCTATGGCAATCGAATTATTGACTCCCTTTACCAAGGTAGAGTTGGAGCCAGAAATCAAGGAGAAAAAACGCAAACAAGTCGGGATTTTAGGGGGAAATTTTAACCCAGTTCACAATGCCCATCTTGTTGTGGCGGACCAAGTACGACAACAGTTAGGACTGGACCAGGTTCTGCTTATGCCCGAATACCAACCACCTCATGTAGATAAAAAGGAAACCATTCCTGAACACCACCGTCTCAAGATGCTTGAGTTGGCGATTGAGGGGATTGAAGGCTTAGCCATTGAAACTATTGAGCTGGAGCGCAAGGGCATTTCTTACACCTACGACACTATGAAGATTTTGACAGAGCAACATCCAGATACGGATTATTACTTCATTATCGGGGCTGATATGGTGGACTATCTGCCTAAATGGTACCGAATTGATGAGCTGGTCGACATGGTTCAGTTTGTTGGAGTTCAGCGCCCGCGCTACAAGGCAGGGACTTCCTATCCAGTTATCTGGGTGGATGTGCCTCTCATGGACATCTCGTCCAGCATGGTGCGTGACTTCATTGCCCAAGGTCGGAAACCTAACTTTCTCCTACCTCAGCCAGTGCTAGACTACATCGAGAAGGAGGGGCTTTACTGATGGCATACCAAGACTATATCAACTGCTCCCGTGAGGCTTTGTTGAAAAAAATGGCAGAGCTTCTGCCTGAAAAACGTTTAACCCATTGTTTGGGGGTGGAGCGTGCAGCCATAGAGCTTGCGAAACGATTCGGAGTCGATACCGAGAAAGCAGGACTAGCAGGTCTTCTCCATGACTATGCTAAAAAGTTGTCAGATCAGGAATTTCTAGACTTGATTGATCGTTATCAGCTAAACCCTGACCTTAAAAACTGGGGAAATAATGTCTGGCATGGGATGGTTGGCATCTACAAGATTCAGGAAGATTTGGATTTGCATGATTCTGAAATCCTGCGAGCTATTGAAATCCATACAGTCGGTGCTGGTCAGATGACAGACCTGGACAAGGTTATCTACGTTGCAGACTATATCGAGCACAACCGCGCCTTTCCAGGTGTGGATGTGGCGCGTGAAATTGCTGAGCTATCGCTCAATAAGGCAGTGGCCTACGAAACAGCTCGTACCGTTGAGCATTTAGCTCATCAGGGATTCCCCATCTATCCCCAAACCCTTGAAACCTATAACGCCTTTGTGCACTATTTGAAAGAGGACTAAATGAACGAAAAAGAATTACTAGAACTAGTCGTGAAAGCGGCTGATGAGAAACGTGCGGAGGATATTCTCGCACTTGATGTACAAGATTTGACCAGCGTGACGGACTACTTTGTCATCACGAGCTCGATGAATAGTCGTCAGTTGGATGCTATCGCAGATAATATCCGTGAAAAAGTAGCTCAAGCTGGTGTTAAAGGCAGCCATGTCGAAGGCGATGCAGCTGGAGGCTGGGTTTTATTGGACCTCGGCGGTGTCGTTGTGCATATCTTTTCAGAAGAAATGCGTGCCCACTATAACCTAGAAAAACTATGGCATGAGGCAGAGTCTGTAGATATTTCAGAAGCCTTGGCCTAGTAGATGAACTCAGTTGCACTCAACTGGGTTTTATTTGCTTAGTTTAGAAAAAATGGATAGAAAGGTAAAGGGCGTCGTGTTTTGTTCATCTCGAAACTGAACACGAGCTAAAGGCTGCGAGAAAAAGAGTAACTTCCTTTGTATCTGATGATACAGCAGAAAGTTTCCTATTTTCTCCTTGCTTTTAACGCTCTTTGTATCTTAGAAAGGATTTGAACCCGTCCTGTAATCGTCGGAAAATAGATAGCCTTCCTTGGAGCTCGGATCCATCGTCAAGCTCCTAATTTTCATTCCGATTACGGGCGGACTTGGTATCATGAATATGGCTACTTATGAAACCTTTGCGGCTGTTTACGATGCTGTGATGGATGATAGTTTATACGATAAATGGACGGATTTTTCTCTACGTCATTTGCCTAAGACCAAGGAGAGAAAGAAACTCTTGGAGCTGGCTTGTGGGACAGGTATCCAGTCTGTCCGCTTTTCTCAGGCTGGTTTTGATGTGACTGGACTTGACTTGAGCGCGGATATGTTGAAGATTGCGGAAAAGAGAGCGACTTCAGCCAAGCAAAAGATTGATTTTATTGAAGGCAATATGCTGGATTTGTCCAAGGCAGGTCAATACGACTTTGTCACATGTTATTCGGACTCTATCTGCTACATGCAGGATGAGGTGGAAGTAGGAGACGTTTTTAAGGAAGTGTATAATGCCCTCAGCGAAGATGGTGTCTTTATCTTTGATGTGCATTCAACCTACCAGACAGATGAAGTTTTTCCAGGCTATTCCTACCATGAAAATGCGGAAGATTTTGCCATGCTTTGGGACACCTATGAGGACGAAGCTCCTCACTCCATCGTGCATGAGTTGACTTTCTTTATCAAGGAGGCTGACGGTTCCTTTAGTCGTCACGATGAAGTGCATGAGGAGCGGACCTATGAAGTTTTGACCTATGATATTTTGCTGGAGCAGGCTGGTTTCAAGTCTTTCAAACTCTATGCGGACTTTGAGGACAAGGAGCCAACAGAAACCAGCACCCGTTGGTTTTTTGTCGCGCAGAAGTAGGAGAACATCATGACCATCACAGGTATTATCGCAGAGTTCAATCCTTTTCATAATGGGCACAAATACTTGCTTGAGCAGGCGGAGGGACTGAAAATCGTTGCCATGTCTGGGAATTTCATGCAGCGTGGAGAACCTGCTATCGTAGACAAGTGGACACGGGCTCAGATGGCGCTGGAAAATGGAGCAGATCTGGTAGTGGAATTGCCCTTTTTAGTCAGTGTTCAGGCGGCAGATTTCTTTGGCCAAGGAGCTGTGGATATCTTGGCTCGCTTGGGCATTGATAGCCTCGCTTTTGGGACGGAGGAAGTTCTGGATTATCAGAAAATTGCTGACCTATACACGGAGCAAGGCACTGAGATGGAGAAATTTGTGGAAAATCTGCCTGATTCCCTTTCCTATCCTCAGAAAACCCAAGCCATGTGGAAGGAATTTGCAGGTCTTGATTTTTCAGGCAATACACCCAATCATGTTCTAGCTTTGGCCTATGCCAAGGGGGTTGCGGGACGTAGAATCAAACTCCATCCGATTCAGCGTCAGGGGGCTGGTTATCATTCTGTGGACAAGGAAGTGGACTTTGCCTCGGCAACAGCTCTCCGTCAGCATCAATCAGACCAAGATTTCTTAGAACGCTTTATGCCTTCTGTTGCCCTCTTTGAAAATGCTAATAAGGTGAGTTGGGATGACTATTTTACCTTGCTCCGCTATCAAATCTTGTCAAATCCAGACCTAACCACCATCTATCAGGTCAATCAAGAAATGGCAGTGCGTATCAAGGATGCCATCAAGATGGCCCAGTCTGTTGAAGAATTGGTTGAGGCGGTTGCGACAAAGCGTTATACCAAGGCGCGTGTCAGACGCCTCTTGACCTATATTTTGGTGCAGGCCAGAGAAAGCGACTTGCCAGAAGCCATCCATGTCCTTGGCTTTACTGAAAAAGGCAGACAACACCTCAAGTCTCTGAAAGGGCAGATCCATCTAGTCAGCCGAATTGGCAAAGAACCTTGGGATGTTATGACTCAAAAGGCAGACCAGATTTACCAACTAGGACACCCAAGTATAGCAGAACAGAATTTTGGCAGAGTGCCGATTAGAATAGAATCAAACTAAGTCTACTGAAAGGTAGGCTTTTTTAGAAGATTTTCGAATAAATAGATAGAAAAGAAAAATCTTGTACAGGTTCCTGACAATTTCTTTCTTTTCGTGTATAATAGTGGAAAAGAGGTAAAACGAGGTATGGTTATGGAAGCAGTTCTTTATTCAACATTCCGAAATCATTTAAAAGACTACATGAAGAAGGTAAACGATGAATTTGAGCCTTTAACGGTGGTCAATAAAAATCCAGATGAGGATATTGTAGTCCTTTCAAAGAGCGAGTGGGATAGTATTCAGGAAACCCTGAGAATCGCTCAAAATAAGGAACTTTCTGACAAGGTCTTGCGAGGAATGGCTCAAGTTCGTGCTGGAAGCACTCAGGTGCATGTGATTGAGGAGTGAGAAATGCTGCTCAAGTTTACAGAAGATGCCTGGGCGGATTATTGCTATTGGCAAAACCAAGATAAGAAAACATTAAAAAGAATCAATAAATTAATCAAGGATATTCAACGCGATCCTTTTGTAGGAATGGGGAAACCAGAACCGCTCAAGTATGATTATCAAGGAGCTTGGTCGCGGCGCATTGATGCAGAAAATCGCTTGATTTATATGATGGATGGGGATAGCATCGCTTTCTTGTCCTTCAAAGATCATTACTAAGTCTACTGAAAGGTAGGCTTTTTTATTTTAGAAATTTTAGCTAGTAAATTGAAGATAAAGTTTTTTGGAAAATGATAGATTTCCTAAGTTAGAAAATCAGTGAAAAATTATTAGTATAATAATTAGATTCTTGTCCCTTGAATCCGCTTTATAGCTCTTATTTTGTGGTATAATCATGATAATATAGATTAAAAGGGGTATATATGAAAAATATAATGACGAGGATTCTTAATTTTTTTCTGAATTTCAAACCATTGAAATATTTATTGAAAAGGCCATCATGGAGTAGTAATGTTAGAATTGTTGAGTGGTACAAAATATTTATAGCCAGTATATGGGTACTATATCTTGCACTTGAGATTGAACAATTTAAACGCTTTACTTTACCTATTTATAAATTTGTATCTAATTATAATTTTTTAAAAGATATTATTTCAATTTTGTATGTGAATCGTGTAATAATATTGTTAGCACTGACTATACCAACAATACTATTCTGGTTTTTAGACATAATTTTTAAAAAAGTTAGTTATAAGAAACTGGACCCAGAGCTATTTCCGGAATATGACTTGGATGACTATCCTTATCAAACTCATCTGGTGGAATTTTTAAATAGTCCAGACTCTATTCATAATGTCTTCTGGTTGGATGGTTCTTGGGGGAGTGGGAAAACATTTTTTATAAAGACGTTTTTTGAAAATCAAATTTATAAAAAGAAAGAAATCTACTATATTTCCTGCTTTGGGATAAAAACAAGAGAGCAAGCCGAGAAAATATTGATCAATGAAATAGAAAAACAATCCATACTCGGAAATTTGGACTTTATTCCACTTGTTGGAGGAGTTTTTAAATGGTTCTTTAAAACAGTTGGAACGGATTTGATGAAGCGAGATTCTATCATTATTTTTGACGATTTTGAACGGGTTTCATATACAGGGAAATCAGATAATTCTTCAGATAACCCTTCAGATTACAATGATTTATTGGGTTATATTGACTATCTTTCTGAGAATAAAAGATTTAAAATTATTGTCATTTTAAATAGTGAGGAAATAGAATCAACAAAGAAAAATCTCATTGATAATAAATTTAAGCTGAATCATAATCGAATGGTATCTACAGAAGAAGTCATAGATAACATTTTGAAAAAGAGTAGGTTGAAGGATAGTAATCTTGGGGAAATATTAGCATTAATCTATAAAATTTATTACTCAGATAGAGATGAAAGAGCTATACAAATTAAAAATAAGGATTCAAAAGTAGAACAACAAAGTTTAAGAGCGTTTCAGAAAGACATAGAAGATTTATCATATTTAAGTGATCCAGAAGCGATAAGGGAATATGTTATTGATTGTATGAATGGACGGGGAAGAGAAGAGAGTACCATAAAATCACTCTTTAAATATTTTGAGGAGACTCCGTTTTTATCAGATTCATTTCTTTATTTTGAATTTTTTATGTTTCGGGAAGGAACGGAGTTAACTCCCAAAAATGATTATGTTGATAGTGATAAATCTTTTCAATTTGCTGCAAAAAAATTATCATATTTCGGTAAATTACTATCGTGTTTATGGAGGGAAGGGAAAAGAGATATAAATTTTAGAAATTTTGGTATTTCCAGTAATTCAACATATTTAATAATTCCAAATTACAGTCCGAGTGCAGTTGAAGAGGTTCTCGTTTATATGTATTATGATATTTTAGAAGAAAATGAAGAAAATAATTATTATATAGATGATATAACTGAATTGCAATATAATGAAGAATATCAGTACTTTATAAATAATTGTCTACCTACGAAGTTAAATCGACAAATTACAATTAATAATATTCCATTAAACAAATTAATACAAGAGAACTTTGAAATAGATGACTCATTGTCTAAAATTCAATAGTTCATATTCCATTTTGGGTTTGTGAAAATCGGTTTTTTATGATAGAATATTAAGGAATGTATGTCATTCAATAAACAAATTTAATGAGGTAAAAACATGGAAATCATGACACTTGCGATTGCTGTTTTTGCCGTCATCATTGGTTTAGTCATTGGATATGTCAGCATCTCAGCTAAGATGAAATCATCTCAAGAGGCTGCGGAGTTGATGCTTTTAAATGCTGAACAAGAAGCAACTAATTTACGAGGACAAGCTGAGCGCGAAGCGGATTTATTACTAAATGAAGCTAAGAGTGAAAGCAAGTCTCTTAAAAAAGAAGCACTATTGGAGGCCAAAGAGGAAGCCAGAAAATACCGTGAAGAAGTGGACGCTGAATTTAAGTCAGAACGTCAGGAACTCAAGCAAATTGAAAGTCGTTTGACGGAACGTGCAACGAGTCTTGACCGCAAAGACGACAATTTGACGAACAAAGAAAAAACACTTGAACAAAAAGAACAAAGTATTTCTGATAGAGCAAAAAACCTTGATGCACGTGAAGAGCAATTAGAGGAAGTCGAAAGACAAAAAGAAGCTGAACTTGAACGTATCAGCTCCCTTTCCCAAACTGAGGCTCGAGATATTATCTTGGCTCAAACAGAGGAAAACTTGACCAAGGAAATTGCTAGCCGCATTCGTGGGGCTGAGCAAGAAGTCAAGGAACGTTCAGACAAGATTGCGAAAGATATCTTGGTTCAGGCTATGCAGCGTATCGCTGGTGACTATGTAGCGGAGTCAACAAACTCGACAGTTCACCTACCAGACGATACCATGAAGGGACGCATTATCGGTCGTGAAGGACGCAATATTCGTACCTTTGAAAGTTTGACAGGGGTCGATGTCATCATCGACGATACGCCAGAAGTGGTAACCTTGTCAGGATTTGATCCGATTCGTCGTGAGATTGCTCGTATGACCATGGAAATGTTGCTCAAGGATGGCCGTATCCACCCAGCTCGTATCGAGGAGTTGGTGGAGAAAAACCGTCAGGAGATTGACAATAAAATCCGTGAATATGGTGAGGCTGCTGCCTATGAGATTGGTGCGCCAAACCTTCATCCAGACTTGATGAAGATCATGGGACGCTTGCAGTTCCGTACTTCTTATGGACAAAATGTCTTGCGTCATTCGATTGAAGTTGCTAAGTTATCTGGTATCATCGCCAGTGAACTTGGTGAAAATGCAGCTCTTGCCCGTCGTGCTGGATTCCTTCACGACATCGGGAAAGCTATTGACCGTGAGGTTGAAGGTAGCCATGTTGAGATTGGTACAGAGTTGGCTCGTAAGTACAAGGAACATCCAGTTGTGGTGAATACGATTGCTAGCCACCACGGCGATGTCGAAGCCGAAAGTGTTATTGCAGTGATTGTTGCTGCAGCAGATGCCTTGAGTGCAGCGCGTCCAGGTGCTCGTAGCGAGTCTCTTGAAAGCTACATCAAGCGTCTCCATGATTTGGAAGAAATCGCCAATGGCTTTGAAGGAGTGCAAAATAGCTTTGCCCTTCAAGCAGGACGTGAAATCCGTATCATGGTTAATCCAGGACAAATCAAGGACGACAAAGTCACAATCTTGGCTCACAAAGTTCGTGAGAAAATTGAAAACAATCTCGATTACCCAGGAAATATCAAGGTAACCGTGATCCGCGAACTTCGTGCAGTAGATTATGCTAAATAAATAAGAAAGAGCAGTTGAAATATTACTGCTTTTTTGTTACACTAGATAGAAAGACTGTAGAAGGATAACTGACGCAATCATCAGTATCCGAGAGAAATTTCACTTTATTTCACAGACTAACTAAAGGAGACATAATGGCAGACCGAGGCTTGCTAATCGTTTTTTCTGGTCCTTCAGGAGTTGGGAAAGGAACGGTTAGAAGAGAGATTTTTGAGAGTTCTGAGAATCAATTTCAATACTCTGTATCGATGACGACGCGCGCGCAACGTCCTGGTGAAGTGGACGGAGTGGACTATTTCTTCCGTACTCGTGAAGAGTTTGAAGAGCTAATCCGTCAAGGTCAGATGTTAGAATATGCAGAATATGTCGGTAACTACTATGGAACTCCTCTGACCTATGTCAATGAAACTCTGGACAAGGGAATCGATGTCTTTCTTGAGATTGAAGTCCAAGGAGCCCTTCAGGTTAAGAAAAAGGTTCCAGATGCTGTCTTTATCTTTCTAACACCACCAGATTTGGATGAATTGCAAGATCGTTTGGTAGGTCGTGGAACAGATAGCGCTGAAGTGATTGCCCAACGAATTGAAAAAGCCAAGGAAGAAATTGCCCTCATGCGTGAGTATGATTACGCCATTGTCAACGATCAGGTGCCCCTCGCTGCTGAGCGTGTCAAGCGTGTAATCGAAGCAGAACACTTCCGTGTGGACCGTGTCATTGGTCACTACCAGGAGATGTTGCCAAAATCTCCAACTACTCGATAAACTATAGGAAACAGGTACAAGCAAATGATGTTAAAACCCTCTATTGATACCTTGCTAGACAAGGTACCATCAAAATATTCACTCGTAATCTTGGAAGCAAAACGTGCCCACGAACTAGAAGCAGGCGCGCCAGCAACTCAAGAGTTTAAGTCTGAAAAATCAACTCTTCGCGCTTTGGAAGAAATCGAGTCTGGAAATGTAACCATTCACCCAGATCCAGAAGGAAAACGTGAAGCGGTTCGTCTCCGTATCGAAGAAGAAAAACGCCGCAAAGAAGAAGAAGAAAAGAAAATCAAAGAGCAGATCGCTAAAGAAAAAGAAGATGGTGAAAAAATTTAAGGTTGGGGGGACTCAATCTTATTTTTTCTATTGCAAGAATTTACTGACAAGAAGGAGGTGAGAAGATGGCAATCGCAAAGATTATTGTGGATGTTCCCCTGATGCAGACCGACCAGCCCTATAGTTATAAGGTTCCAGAGGAATTTGTAGAGATGCTGGAAGTCGGTATGCGGGTCCATGTCCCCTTCGGTAAGGGCAATCGTTTGATTCAAGGGATTGTGCTAGGCCTGGAGTCCCAGTTGGATGAAGAAGTGGCTGATCAGGACTTGAAGGAGATTGCAGAAGTGCTAGATTTTTCTCCTGTCTTGACTCAGGAGCAACTCTGGCTGGCTGAGGAGTTACGCAAGTCCGTCTTTTCTTACAAAATCTCCATTCTAAAAGCCATGTTGCCGGGATTTCTAAACTCCAGTTATGATAAGATTCTCTATCCTCTGGAAGGTCTGAGTCGGCAAGACAAAGAGCGATTGTTTGGTTCAGAAGATTCGCTAGCCTTTTCTTCTCTAGACCTTGCCAAACAGGCAGAAATGATGCGCTTGACCAGAAAAGGTCTACTCCGCTTAGAATACCAGGCAGTCGATCAGAAAAAGGTCAAGACCCAGTCTTGGTATGAGCTTGATGCTACTCGACTAGAGCAGATTGAGATTTCTGCGCGTGCTAAGAAAAAGGCAGAGCTGAGAGACTATTTGCTGTCTCATCCTGAAAGCGCTCCTCTGGCTAGTTTGTTAGATTCCTACTCGCGGGAGCAAGTCAACTTCTTTGTGGAGCAAGGAGCTCTAACCATAGTCCAAAAGGAAGTGCAACGCTCAGCCGCTTATTTCGAAGGCATTGAGGCCAGCCAAGCTTTGGAATTGAATCGGGAACAAAGACAGGCGCGTGATGCCGTTGTCAGTGCTATTGGTAGTCAACAGCCTCCATTCCTCCTTCAAGGGATTACAGGAAGTGGGAAAACGGAGGTTTACTTACAGATCATCCAAGGAGCCTTGGACAAGGGGAAGACAGCTATTTTACTGGTACCTGAGATTTCTCTGACGCCACAGATGACGGAGCGTTTTATTGCTCGTTTCGGCGAGAAAGTGGCCATTCTTCACTCAGGCCTGTCCAATGGTGAAAAGTACGATGAATGGCGCAAGGTTGAACGCGGCGATGCCCAAGTTGTTGTTGGCGCTCGATCAGCTATCTTTGCTCCTTTGAAAAATCTAGGTGTCATTATTATCGACGAAGAGCATGAAGCCAGCTACAAACAAGATAGCAATCCCCGTTATCATGCTAGAGAGGTCGCCATTCTAAGGGCCCAGTATAATCAAGCAGCCCTGGTCCTTGGTTCGGCGACACCGAGCTTAGAGAGCCGTGCGCGTGCTGGAAAAGGTGTCTATCAACATTTACGTCTGACCCAACGGGCCAATCCTTTAGCTACGATTCCTGAGGTTCAAGTGATTGACTTTCGGGACTATATCGGACAAAATGATACATCAAACTTTACGCCCCCTTTGCTAGAAGCTATCCAAGACCGTTTGGATAAAAAAGAGCAGGTAGTCCTCATGCTCAACCGTCGGGGTTATTCTAGCTTTGTTATGTGTCGGGAGTGTGGAACGGTAGATAGCTGTCCCAACTGTGATATTTCTCTGACTCTCCACATGGATACCAAGACTATGAACTGCCATTACTGTGGCTTTTCCAAAGGAATTCCTCATGTCTGTCCCAACTGTCAGAGTCGCAGTATTCGTTACTACGGGACGGGGACTCAGAAAGCCTACGATGAGCTAGCAGAGCTCTTTCCTCAGGCTCGCATTCTGCGGATGGATGTGGATACGACCCGCAAGAAAGGCAGTCACCAAGCTCTTCTGGACCAGTTTGGTCAAGGGGAAGCAGATATCTTGCTGGGAACTCAGATGATTGCCAAGGGCTTGGATTTTCCAAATGTGACCCTAGTCGGAGTGCTCAATGCAGATACGGCCCTAAACTTGCCTGATTTCCGTTCTTCTGAGAGAACCTTCCAACTCTTAACTCAGGTGGCTGGTCGTGCAGGTCGTGCGGAAAAAGCTGGGCAGGTTTTGATTCAGTCTTACAATCCTGAGCACTATGCCATTTGTTTTGCCAAGGAACAGGACTATGAAGGTTTTTACGCCTATGAAATGAGTATTAGGCGTCAACTCGGCTACCCACCTTATTATTTCACCATTGGGATTACCCTCTCTCACAAGAAAGAAGAAGAGGTTGTCAAACGTGCCTATGAAGTTATGGGAATTTTGCGCTCAGGTTTATCGGAAACTAGTAAAATCCTTGGACCAACGCCAAAACCCATCGCCCGTACTCACAACCTTTATCATTACCAGATTTTAATTAAATACCGTTTAGAAGATGAGCTGGGACCGACTCTCAACCGAGTTTTGGCCTTGACTCAAGAACGGGAAAATAGCGAGCTCCGTCTCAGCATTGACCATGAGCCACAGCAATTTTTATAAGAAGGAGAAGAAATGACAAAACTAATCTTTATGGGGACACCTGACTTTTCAGCAACAGTTTTGAAGGGGTTGTTATCAGATGATCGTTACGAGATTCTAGCTGTTGTAACCCAGCCAGATCGCGCTGTCGGCCGTAAAAAAGTGATCCAAGAAACCCCAGTCAAGCAGGCTGCCAAAGAAGCAGGCCTTCCTATCTACCAACCTGAAAAATTATCTGGAAGCCCAGAGATGGAAGCTATTATGAAGCTAGGAGCAGATGGGATTATCACTGCTGCGTTTGGGCAGTTTCTCCCAAGTAAACTCCTTGATAGTATGGATTTTGCGGTCAACGTTCACGCTTCCCTTCTTCCAAAACACCGCGGTGGCGCCCCCATTCATTACGCCTTGATTCAAGGGGATGAGGAAGCCGGCGTGACCATTATGGAGATGGTTAAGGAAATGGATGCAGGGGATATGATTTCCCGTCGCAGTATTCCTATCACAGATGAGGACAATGTCGGCACCTTGTTTGAAAAATTGGCAATCGTTGGTCGTGACTTGCTTTTGGACACCCTTCCTGGCTATATTGCTGGGGAGATCAAACCTGTGCCTCAGGACCCAAGCCAGGTCACTTTCTCGCCAAATATTAAGCCAGAAGAAGAGAAACTCGATTGGACTAAAACCAATCGCCAACTCTTCAACCAAATCCGCGGCATGAATCCATGGCCTGTTGCCCACACTTTTCTCAAGGGTGATCGCTTTAAGATTTTTGAAGCCCTGCCAGTAGAAGGTCAGGGAAATCCAGGTGAGATCCTCTCTATTGGCAAAAAGGAATTGATTGTCGCAACGGCTGAAGGAGCTCTATCTCTCAAGCAAGTGCAGCCAGCAGGTAAGCCTAAGATGGACATTGCTTCCTTCCTCAACGGAGTGGGACGGACATTGACTGTAGGAGAACGATTTGGTGACTAAAGTAGAAACGGCTAGAAGTCTAGCTCTAGCAGTGCTAGAGGATGTTTTAGTCAACCAAGCATATTCGAATATTGCTTTAAACAAACACCTCAAGGTGAGTCAACTCTCAGTAGCAGATAAGGGTTTGGTGACAGAGATTGTCTACGGTACGGTAGCCCGAAAACTGACTCTGGAATGGTATCTGTCCCACTTTATCCAAGACAGAGACAAGCTAGACAACTGGCTCTATATCCTGCTACTTCTGAGCGCCTACCAACTTCGGTACCTGGCTAAGATTCCTAATCACGCTGTAGTCAATGAAGCGGTAGAGCTAGCCAAAGCCCGTAAAAAAGGCAGTGAAAAATTGGTCAACGCCGTACTTCGTCGTATCTTGCGAGAAGGCTGGCCAGATATTGACAGCATCAAACGAAAAAATAAGCGTGATTCCATTGCCTATTCTCTCCCAGTTTGGCTCGTGTCTAAACTCAAGGAAGAATACGGGGAAGAGCGAGCACAAGCCATCTTTGAAAGTCTCTTGGTGCGCAACAAAGCCAGTATTCGTGTAGTCGATTTGAGCCGAAAAGAGGAAATCAAAGCCGTGTTAGAGGCGACTGATTCCCCTTTGGCAGCCACTGGTCTGGTCAAGGAGCAAGGCCACTTTGCAGGTCATGATTTGTTCGCAGAAGGGGCTATAACCATCCAAGACGAGTCCAGTCAACTGGTTGCTCCGACTCTTGATCTACAAGGTGATGAACAGGTCCTGGATGCCTGTGCCGCTCCAGGTGGAAAGACAGCCCATATGGCTTCTTACCTCACATCCGGTAAGGTGACGGCTTTGGATCTTTATGATCATAAGTTGGACTTGATCCAAGAAAATGCGGAGCGTTTAGGTGTGGCAGATCGAGTGCAAACACAAAAATTGGACGCCAGAAAGGTACATGAGTTTTTCGGTCGGGACTCTTTTGATAAGATTTTGGTAGATGCTCCCTGTTCTGGGATTGGACTTTTACGCCGCAAACCAGACATCAAATACAATAAAGAAACAGCAGATTTCACATCCTTACAGGAAATTCAGCTGGAAATATTAGGTAGTGTTTGTCAAACGCTACGAAAAGGTGGTATAATAACTTATAGTACCTGTACTATTGTCTCTGAGGAGAACTTTCAAGTCGTTGAGGCGTTTTTAGAAAGTCATCCCGAGTTCGAGCAGGTTAAACTAGAACACGAATGTAAAGATATCCTGAAAGATGGCTGCATCCTGATTACTCCAGAATTGTATGGAAGTGATGGATTCTTTATCAGCCAATTTCGCAAGATATCAGAATAGGAAGGAACTGACACAATGGAAATAGCATTATTAACAGATGTTGGTCAGAAACGGACAAATAATCAGGACTATGTCAATCACTTTGTCAACCGAGCAGGACGCACTATGATCATCTTGGCTGACGGGATGGGAGGACACCGTGCAGGAAATATCGCTAGTGAGATGGCGGTCACAGACCTCGGTGTAGATTGGGTAGATACCCAAATCGACTCAGTCAATGAAGTTCGTGAGTGGTTTTCCCACTACCTGGAGATTGAAAATCAAAAAATTCATCAACTAGGTCAGGACGAAGCCTACAGAGGCATGGGAACAACGCTAGAAGCTGTTGCGTTTATTGACAACCAAGCCATCTATGCTCACATTGGAGATTCTCGTATCGGTTTGATTCGTGGAGAAGAATACCACCAGTTGACGAGTGACCATTCCTTGGTCAACGAATTGCTCAAGGCTGGTCAATTGACTCCAGAAGAAGCAGAAACTCACCCTCAAAAGAATATCATCACCCAGTCTATCGGACAAAAAGATGAAATCCAGCCAGATTTTGGGATGATTACACTGGAGTCAGGAGACTATCTCTTGCTCAATAGTGATGGTTTGACCAATATGATTTCGGCAAGTGAGATTTATGATATCGTAACCAGTGATATTTCTCTAGCAGACAAGGCGGCAACCCTCATTCGCTTCGCTAACAATGCAGGAGGTTTAGACAACATTACGGTTGCCCTTGTTTACATGAACGAGGAGGCAGCAGAATGATCCAAATCGGCAAGATTTTTGCCGGGCGGTATCGGATTGTCAAGCAGATTGGTCGAGGAGGCATGGCAGATGTTTACTTGGCCAAGGATTTGATCCTAGACGGGGAAGAAGTGGCAGTGAAGGTCCTGAGGACCAACTACCAGACGGACCCGATTGCTGTGGCACGTTTCCAGCGGGAAGCGAGGGCCATGGCGGATCTGGACCATCCTCATATCGTTCGGATAACAGATATTGGTGAGGAAGATGGTCAACAGTACCTGGCTATGGAATACGTAGCAGGCCTTGACCTCAAGCGTTATATTAAAGAACACTATCCTCTTTCAAATGAAGAAGCGGTTCGGATTATGGGGCAAATCCTCTTGGCAATGCGCTTAGCCCATACTCGAGGAATCGTTCACCGGGATTTGAAACCTCAAAATATCCTCTTGACACCAGACGGCACAGCTAAGGTCACGGACTTTGGGATTGCCGTAGCCTTTGCGGAGACCAGTCTGACCCAGACCAACTCAATGTTAGGCTCCGTTCATTATTTGTCACCTGAACAAGCGCGTGGTTCTAAAGCGACCTTCCAGAGTGATATCTATGCAATGGGGATTATCTTCTATGAAATGCTGACGGGACATATCCCTTATGATGGGGATAGCGCGGTTACGATTGCCCTCCAGCATTTCCAGAAACCACTTCCGTCCGTCATAGCTGAAAATCCATCTGTTCCTCAGGCTTTAGAAAATGTTGTCATCAAGGCAACTGCTAAGAAGCTGTCAGATCGTTATCAGTCTGTTTCGGAAATGTATGTGGACTTGTCAACTAGCTTGTCTTATAATCGTCGCAATGAACCGAAGCTGGTCTTTGACGATGCGAGTAAGGCAGACACTAAGACTTTACCTAAAGTCCCACAAAGTACACTGACATCGATTCCTAAAGCTCCGGTGCAAGAAGAACGCCCTCAGCCAAAGAAACCAACTCAACCAGTGGCAGAGCCGGCTCCAGCGCCAAAGCCAGCCAAGAAACGGAAGTTTAAGGCTCGCTATATGATTCTTTTGGCTAGTCTTCTATTGGTTGCAGCCTCTTTGGTCTGGATTTTGTCAAGAACACCAGCAACGATTGCTATTCCTAACGTAGCTGGACAAACCGTTGCAGAGGCTAAGGAAGCTCTTAAAAAATCCAAGTTTGAAGCCGGTGAAGAAAAGTCAGAAGCCAGCGATACAGTAGCAGAAGGACGTGTTATTCGAACGGATCCAGAAGCTGGTAGTGGCCGAAAAGAAGGAACCAAGGTCAATTTGATTGTTTCTTCTGGTAAGCAATCCTTCCAATTGAGCAATTATGTCGGACGCAAGTATACGGATGTCGTAGCTGAACTCAAGGAGAAGAAGGTTCCTGAAAATCTAATCAAGATGGAAGAGGAAGAATCCAGCGAAAGCGAACCTGGCACCGTCCTCAGACAGACCCCTGCTTCGGGTTCGACCTATGATCTCTCAAAAGCCACTACGATTACCTTAACAGTGGCTAAGAAGGTGACTAGTGTCAGCATGCCGAACTACATCGGTTCAAGTCTCGAGTTTACAAAGAATAACTTGACTCAGATTGTCGGTGTGAAGGAAGCAAATATTGAGGTTGTAGAAGTATCGAATGCTCCTGAAGGAACGGCAGAAGGAACTGTTGTAAGTCAAACGCCAAGAGCAGGAGAACTGGTTGATCTTGCAAGTACGCGTATCAAACTTTCCATCTACAAACCAAAAACACCACCATCAACTTCATCCTCTAATCCTGCCCAACGTGGGAACCAGGGTTCTCCTACAAGTCCAACCCAGGGGAACCAGCAAGGAAATCAACAAGGTAACCAACAAGGCAACAATCCTCCAACGAATCAACCAAACGGTGAAAGAAACCACGAAAGTTCTCGAGATTAAACGAATCTTTGTCATGATTTCATGACAAAGATTTTTTTTCACAAGATTTTGTGATAAAATATAGGGAGTAGAAAAAAGGAGGAGAAAATGGACGAATCGAGAGAGTTGAATGCCGTCATTGATGTGATTATGCTAGCAGGAACCATTCTCCTGAAAAGTGGCTCAGAGATTCATCGGGTTGAGGATACTATGATCCGTATTGCCCATTCGCAGGGAATAATGGATTGCAATGTTCTTGCCATGCCCGCTGCTATTTTCTTTTCTATCGAAAACACCAATATTTCTCGGATGAAACGGGTAACCTCATCCTCTTATAACATTGAAAAAGTCTGTGATGTCAACCAAGTATCACGGGAGCTTGTTGGAGGGCAGATTGATCTTTCGACAGCCTTTAAAAAGCTGAAAGAAATCGGCAATCAAGCCCTTCCTTATACCAAGTTCCAAGTGACCGTAGCAGCGACCCTCAGTGCCCCTTTCTTCTCGATTATGTTTGGAGGCAATGTCTATGACGCTTTTGGTGCGGCTATTGCGACCTTATTTGGTTTTGCCTTCTCTCTCTACGTAGAGAAGTTTGTCCGCATTCCTTTTGTAACGGCCTTTGCGGGTGCATTTGTCTTCGGATTGATCGCCCAGTTCTGGGCCCGCTATACAGGATTTCCTTCGACGGCAGACTTGATCATAGCAGGAGCGGTCATGCCCTTTGTTCCAGGGATTGCTCTGACAAATGCGGTACGGGATATCATGACCAACCATATCAACTCTGGTATGAGCAAGATGTTTGAATCTTTGCTCATTACCCTCGCTTTAGGGGCTGGCACCTCTGTCGCCCTGGTTTTGATGACATAAGATGACTCTAACAAGTATTTTGCTCCAAGCAGTGGCGAGTTTACTCGCCATTATCACCTTTCTAATCGTACTGAATGTTCAACGCTCCATGCTCCTACCTGGTGGTATTTTGGGAATGGGCGTTTGGCTCCTCTATCTCGTGCTCAAAGAACCAACCAATGTTATTGTCGCGACCTTTATCGCAGCAGTAATTGGCTCTTGCATCAGTCAGATTTTAAGTATTGTCTATAAGACACCAGCGGTGGTCTTTGTCTTGGCCATTCTTGCCCCCTTGGTGCCGGGTTATTTATCCTATCGAACGACAGCTTTCTTTGTGACAGGCGATTACAGCCATGCTATTGCCAGCGCGACTTTGGTGGTTATGTTAGCCCTTGTTATTTCCATTGGAATGGCAAGTGGAACGGTAATTCTAAAGCTTTATTACTATATCCGAAAACAACGAGGAATCTCTTCCTAATGCAATCAAAGCAAAGACTTGATTTGTTGAATCAAGTCTTTTTTCTCTCTTTTGTTCCTATTTGTGATAAAATAGAATGAAACGATTTTTTACAATGAATGAAAAAACAGAGGTAAATATGACAATCGGTATTGATAAGATTGGTTTTGCGACCAGTCAATATGTCTTGAAATTACAAGACTTAGCAGAAGCGAGGGGAGTTGACCCCGAAAAATTTAGCAAGGGACTCTTGTTAAATGAAATTAGTATTGCGCCACTGACTGAGGACATTGTTACCTTGGCAGCTAGTGCAAGCAACTCTATTTTAACAGAGAAAGAAAAAGAAGAAATCGATATGGTCATCGTGGCGACCGAGTCAGGGATTGACCAGAGTAAGGCAGCGGCAGTCTTTGTTCATGGCTTGTTAGGTATTCAGCCTTTCGCTCGTAGCTTTGAAATTAAAGAAGCCTGCTATGGAGCGACAGCTGCCCTTCATTATGCTAAATTGCATGTAGAAAATTCTCCAGAGTCTAAGGTTTTGGTCATTGCCAGTGATATTGCCAAGTATGGTGTGGGAACTCCAGGTGAGCCAACCCAGGGTGCTGGAAGTGTGGCGATGCTAATCACTCAAAATCCGCGCATCATGGCCTTTAACAATGATAACGTTGCCCAAACGCGAGACATCATGGATTTCTGGCGTCCGAACTACTCAAGCACTCCTTATGTAAACGGCATGTACTCGACCCAACAGTATCTTGATTGCCTGACAACGACTTGGGATGAATACAAGAAACGCTATGATTGGACTATGGATGACTTTGCGGCTATCTGCTTCCACTTGCCTTATCCTAAGTTGGCCCTAAAAGGCTTGCGCAAGATGATGGACAAAACTTTGTCTAAAGAAAAACAGAATAGTTTGCAAGAGAACTTTGATAAGTCCATCCTTTACAGTCAGATGATTGGAAATATCTACACGGGTTCCCTCTTCCTCGGACTTCTCTCCCTTTTGGAAAATGCAGAGACTTTGAAGGCTGGAGATAAAATTGCCCTCTACAGTTACGGAAGTGGAGCGGTTTCAGAGTTCTTTAGTGGTGAATTGGTCGAAGGCTATGAGGCTTACCTTGATAAGGAGCGCTTGAGCAAACTCAAGCAACGTACAGCCCTATCCGTTGCAGACTATGAAAAAGTCTTCTTCGAAGAGGTGCAGTTGGATGAATCTGGTTCAGCCCAATTTGCAGGCTATGAATATCAAGACTATGCCTTGGTTGAAATTGTCGACCACCAACGCTGTTATAGCAAGGTTGAAAAATAATGAAGATAAGTTGGAATGGATTTTCTAAAAAAACATACCATGAGCGCCTGGAGTTGCTGAAAGCTCAGGCGCTCCTTAGTCCTGAAAAGCAAACGAGTCTTGAGCAGGATGAACAAATCAGCTTGGCAGTTGCAGACCAGCTGAGTGAGAATGTGGTAGGAACTTTTTCTCTGCCTTATTCCATCATTCCAGAGATTTTGGTGAACGATCAGGACTACACAGTTCCCTATGTGACAGAAGAACCGTCTGTGGTTGCTGCGGCTAGCTATGCCAGCAAAATCATCAAGCGAGCAGGTGGCTTTACTGCTCAAGTACATGAGCGCCAGATGATTGGTCAGGTAGCCCTTTATCAAGTTGCTGATCCTGAACAAGCGCAAGAGAAGATTGCCAGCAAGAAAGCGGAGCTCTTGGAACTTGCCAATCAAGCCTATCCCTCCATCGTTAAACGTGGAGGTGGGGCGCGTGATTTGCATGTAGAGCAGATCAAAGGTGAAACAGACTTTCTCGTTGTTTATCTCCATGTCGATACTCAGGAAGCCATGGGAGCCAATATGCTCAACACCATGCTAGAAGCCTTGAAGCCAGTCTTAGAAGAACTCAGTCAGGGACAGAGCCTTATGGGGATCCTGTCCAACTACGCGACCGATGCTCTGGTGACAGCAAGCTGTCGTATCGCCTTTCGCTACTTGAGTCCCCAAAGGGACCAGGGACGAGAAGTTGCGGAGAAAATAGCCTTGGCCAGCCAGTTTGCGCAGGCTGATCCCTACCGAGCAACTACCCATAATAAAGGGATTTTTAATGGTATCGATGCCATTTTGATTGCCACTGGTAATGACTGGCGTGCCATCGAAGCTGGGGCCCATGCCTTTGCCAGTCGAGACGGACGCTATCAAGGTCTCAGTCGATGGAGTATAGATAGGGACACAGAAGAATTGGTCGGCCAGATGACCCTACCCATGCCGGTAGCGACCAAGGGTGGCTCTATCGGTCTCAACCCACGTGTAGCCCTCAGTCATGAACTACTAGGAAATCCTTCAGCCAAGGAATTAGCTCAGATTATCGTGTCCATCGGTCTTGCCCAAAACTTTGCGGCTCTCAAAGCCTTGGTAAGTACGGGAATCCAGCAAGGTCACATGAAATTACAGGCCAAATCCCTAGCGCTCCTAGCAGGTGCTAGTGAGTCCGAGGTAGCTCCCCTCGTTGAGCGCCTTATTGCAGACAAAACCTTTAACCTAGAGACAGCCCAGCGCTATCTAGAAAACTTAAGATCATAAAAAAACTCAGACGAATCAGTCTGAGTTTTCTTGTGTTTATACTCAATGAAAATCAAAAAGCAAACTAGGAAGCTAGCCGCAGGCTGCTCAAAACACTGTTTTGAGGTTGCAGATGGAAGCTGACGTGGTTTGAGGAGATTTTCGAAGAGTATTAAATACTTTTTCCAGGTAATAGGGTGACTGGTAAGAAGTAACCAGTTGTCGCAACTTCCTTGCCTTCAATTTTCTGCAAGAGGAGATCGACAGTGAGGTGGGCAATCTCTTTCATAGGTTGCTTAATCGTTGTCAGGTGAGGATAGTAGATCTCGATAAAGTAAGTCCCATCATAGCCGATGACCTTGAGTTCATCAGGAACAGAAATTCCCAGCTCTTGAGCGATTTTGATGACCAGAATAGCTGTCAAATCATCCGAAGCAAAAATCGCATCTGGTTTCTGATGGGTCAAGATATTCTTGATTTCCATTTCTTTTCTGACGGGAGAAAAGTCACTCGAAACATTGATAATAGGCGCTTTCGGGAGAACAGATGCAAAGCCAGCATGGCGCAGTCCAGTAGGCGAGTTAGAGTTATCATTTCCTGTAATCATGATGATAGACTGGGCACCTGTCTTGACCAGAGTTTGGGCAGCGAGGACTCCGCCACCGTAGTTATCGGAGGAGACGACAGGGATGTCTGGAGACAAGTTTCGGTCAAAGGAAATGATCGGCGCCGTCACGCGATTGTAGTCTTCGATTCCCAAGTTGTGACTTCCAGAAATGATACCGTCTACCTGGTTGGCCTCCAGCATTTCAATGTACTCTCGTTCTTTTTCAGAGTCATGTTCGCTGTTACAGATGATGGTCTTGTAGCCATTCTTGAAGAGTTGGTGTTCCAACTTATCAATCAACTCTGCATAAAAGACATGACTGATGTTTGGGAAAATGAGTCCAATTAACTTGGCAGATTTTCCTTGGAGGCTTCGAGCCAGATTGTTGGGTTTGTAGCCCAATTCTCGCATGGCTTCATTTACCTTTTGAATGGTTTTCTCAGATAGATAACCCTTTTTATTGATGACCCGTGAGACGGTAGTGGGGCTGACGCCTGCAAGTTTTGCGACATCAGTTAGTTTTGCGACCATAATCTAATTCATAGTAAGTTCCGGTTGGGTTTCCAGACTTGATCAGGATACCATTTTGGTCCGCATGTGGGAAGACACGACCAGAAAATACTTTTTCTCCTTTATTGATGAAAATTTCAAAGACTGACTTGTCAATGAAGATAGTGGCAGTAGTAGCTTGGTTATCGATAGGGCAAGAACGAGTTGTACCAAATTCCTGGGCGTACTGTTCACCAGCCTGACTGCGATCCACTGTCACCTGTCCATTGACAAGGTCAAAGTTGATTGAAAGCCCCTTGCCTTCTTTATCAGCGAGCAAGACAATCTCGCTTTGGCTATTGGCTTCTAAGTTGAGCTCCAGTTCATAGGTGTTATTGGTTTGAGTACGGTTTGAGAAGACCTCTTCAGAAGAACGAAGTTCTTTGACGGCTGCGACAGGGTATTGGTAGAGTTTGCCATCTTTGATAGTGAGTTCTTTGATCAATGAGAAGGTTCCTTGGTGGTCAAAACGGTCAGATGGGTAAGAAATATCTGGTAATCCAAGCCAACTTACTGCTAGTGCACGTCCATCTGGAGCGTTGAAGGCTTGAGTTGCATAGGCTTCAAAACCATAGTCTAGATTTTGCAATGGAGATACATCGACCATTTTAGCATTTTCAGGATCAAAGGAAGCCCCGATTTTGTACATATTTGGATAGATATTGTTGTAGCCTAGGACACCCTTATCCAATCCTTGTGGACAGTAGAGAAGGACAGGTTGCTCCCCTACAAAGACCAGATTTGGACATTCCATCATGTAGGCAGTACGGTCGTTAGCAAAGTCAAGGTCGCCAACTGCTTGCCAGTTTGTATAATCATTGTCCACAGCCTTGTAGAGACGGACGAAGCCTTTTTTCTCCAAGTCCTGTCCACCGACGATAGCATAATATTGACCTTTAAAGTTAAAAATTTGTGGGTCACGGAAGTGATCAGTAGAGTCTGCTGGCTGGTCAATCAAGATCTTGTCAATCTTTGTAATCTTGCCATCCTTATCTAAAAGAGCCCCGATCTGGTAGGGGTGACGGATCCAGTTTTCATCACGGACATTTCCAGTATAAAATAGGAACAACTGATCGCCAAACTGCATGGCAGAACCAGAGTAGGCACCGTGGCTATCCAATGGAGTATCTGGTAAAACTTTGACTCCAGTTTCTCTAAAGTGAACCAAATCATCACTTTCTAGCTGTGCCCAAGATTTTAAACCGTGGGCTGCACCAAAGGGGAAGTTCTGGTAAAAGAGAATCCACTTGCCATCAAAGTAAGAAAAGCCATTTGGGTCGTTGAGAAGTCCTGTTTTTGGCTCAACATGGTAATGAGTATGCCATGGAGATTGTGCCATCTTTTCCTTTATATGTTGAATTTCTTCTTGCGTCCAATCTTCATAGGGTCTATAACGACGCTCGGTTGTCCATTCCATTTTATCTTTCCTCCATAAGTTCTATTCTATTATTAATAGTAAACGTTTTCGGCAAAAAAAGCAAGTCTTTTATGTTAAAAAAAAGAAAAATATGTCAAACGATTGCCATAAAACAAGTAAAGGGAATCTGGCAAATTTTCACGGAAAAATGAAAGAAAATGTAAATAAAAACCTTGATTCCTCAAGGTTAAAGATATTTTTTTGAGGAAAAAGAGAATTTCCATCAAAAACGAGCAAAAATAATCAGAGAAAAAAGAAAGGAAATAAAAAATCCTGCAAAACGCTTGACATATTTTAGAAACATGATAAAATAATAGTCGTAGGGCGGATAAAATCGCTTTCAAACACTTTACAAAATTTTATATAAGGAGATTTTTGCAAATGAACAATCAGGATATTGCAAAAAAGGTCATCGAAGCCCTTGGTGGACGTGAAAATGTCAACAGTGTAGCCCACTGCGCGACTCGTCTACGTGTCATGGTCAAAGATGAAGGAAAAATCAAGAAGGAAGTGATTGAGAACTTGGATAAAGTTCAAGGGGCTTTCTTTAACTCAGGCCAATACCAAATCATCTTTGGGACTGGTACAGTAAACAAGATGTACGACGAAGTGGTTGCACTTGGTTTACCAACATCTTCTAAAGAAGATATGAAAGCAGAAGCTGCTAAACAAGGAAACTGGTTCCAACGTGCTATCCGTACTTTCGGTGACGTCTTTGTACCAATCATTCCAGTTATCGTAGCGACAGGTCTCTTCATGGGTCTTCGTGGTCTCTTGAACGCTCTTGGAATCACACTTCCAGAAGATGTTACCATTTACAGCCAAATCCTCACAGATACAGCCTTCATCATCTTGCCAGGTTTGGTTGTATGGTCAACCTTCCGCGTATTCGGTGGTAACCCAGCCGTTGGTATCGTCCTTGGTATGATGCTCGTATCTGACTCACTTCCAAATGCCTGGGCTGTTGCTTCTGGTGGTGAAGTAACTGCAATGCAGTTCTTCGGATTTATCCCAGTTGTAGGTTTGCAAGGTTCAGTTCTTCCAGCCTTCATCATCGGGGTTGTCGGAGCTAAATTTGAAAAAGCTGTTCGTAAAGTTGTTCCAGATGTACTTGACCTCTTGGTAACACCGTTCGTAACACTCCTTGTAATGTCAATCCTTGGATTGTTTGTTATCGGACCAGTCTTCCACGTTGTTGAAAGTTACATCCTCATTGGAACAAAAGCTATTCTTAACTTGCCATTCGGACTTGGTGGTTTCTTGATTGGTGGAGTTCACCAATTAATCGTCGTATCAGGTGTTCATCACATCTTCAACTTGCTTGAAGTGCAATTGCTTGCTGCTGACCATGCTAACCCATTCAACGCCATCATCACTGCAGCGATGACAGCTCAAGGGGCTGCGACAGTAGCCGTTGGTGTGAAAACTAAAAATCCTAAACTTAAAACACTTGCTTTCCCAGCTGCTCTTTCTGCCTTCCTAGGTATTACTGAGCCTGCTATCTTCGGGGTTAACTTGCGTTTCCGTAAACCATTCTTCCTTTCATTGATTGCTGGTGCAATCGGTGGTGGATTGGCATCTATCCTTGGACTTGCTGGTACTGGTAATGGTATCACAGTCATCCCTGGTACAATGTTGTACATTGGTAACGGACAACTTCTACAATACCTTCTTATGGTAGCTGTATCATTTGTACTTGGTTTTGCTCTTACTTACATGTTTGGTTACGAAGATGAAGTAGAAGAAGTTTCAGGAGCAATTTCTGAAGCTGAAACTGACCGTTTAACAGAAGAAGCAGTAACTGGTACTGTGGTTTCACCTAGCGAAGGTGTTATCCAAACACCAATCGTTGGTGACGTTGTTGCTCTTTCAAATGTGAATGACCCAGTATTCTCAAGTGGAGCTATGGGACAAGGTATCGCCGTGAAACCTAGCCAAGATGTTGTTTATGCACCAGCTGATGCTGAAGTAACAATCGTCTTCCCAACTGGCCATGCTTATGGATTGAGAACAGCTAACGGTGCTGAAATCTTAATTCACGTTGGTATCGACACTGTTTCAATGAACGGTGAAGGCTTCAACCATAAAGTTGCCCAAGGTGACAAGGTTAAAGCTGGAGATGTTCTTGGAACATTTGACTCAGCTAAGATTGCTGCTGCAGGTCTTGATAACACAACTATGGTTATCGTAACAAACACTGCAGACTTTGCTTCAGTAAATCCAGTTGCTTCTGGATCAGTTGCTAAGGGTGACGCAATCATCGAAGTTAAAGCCTAATCCTCTTCAAAAATCAAATCTAAAAACAAAACGAACAAATGACATGTTTGTTCGTTTTTGCTTGAATGGTAAGATTTACAGAGGAAAATCTAAAATATAGAGAAATCTAGACTTTCAAAATATGCTATAATAAAGAAAATAAAAACAAGAGGTTTATCATGACAAAATTATATGGAAGCTTGGAAGCGGGCGGTACAAAGTTTGTCTGTGCTGTCGGTGATGAAAACTTTAACATTGTAGAAAAAACACAGTTTCCTACAACAACTCCTATCGAAACGATCGATAAAACCATCGAATTCTTTTCTAAATTCGATAATCTTGCAGGCCTTGCCATCGGTTCCTTCGGTCCGATCGATATCGACAAAAACTCAAAAACCTATGGCTTTATCACAACGACTCCAAAACCTCACTGGGCAAATGTAGACCTACTTGGTGCCCTACGTCGTGCCCTCAACGTACCCATGTATTTCACAACTGACGTAAATAGCTCTGCCTATGGTGAAGTGGTTGCTCGTAACAATGCTGGTGGCCGTATCGAAAACTTGGTTTACTACACGATCGGTACAGGGATCGGTGCAGGTGTTATCCAACGTGGTGAGTTTATCGGTGGTGTCGGTCACCCTGAGATGGGTCACTACTATGTGGCTAAACACCCAATGGATGTAGAAAAAGAATTTAACGGCGTCTGTCCATTCCACAAGGGCTGTTTGGAAGGCTTTGCGGCTGGTCCAAGTCTCGAAGCCCGTACAGGTATTCGTGGTGAAAACATCGAACTCAACAGTTCTGTCTGGGATGTTCAAGCCTACTACATCGCTCAGGCTGCGGTCAATGCTACAGTAACTTTCCGTCCAGACGTCATCGTCTTTGGTGGTGGGGTTATGGCCCAACAACACATGCTGGACCGTGTGCGTGAGAAATTTACAGCTCTTCTAAATGGTTACCTACCAGTACCAGACGTGCGTGACTACATTGTCACTCCAGCAGTTGCAGGAAATGGTTCTGCTACACTTGGGAACTTTGTCCTCGCTAAGAGTGTCGCAAAATAAAACAAACAAAACATCCGCTTGGGCAACCAAACGGATTTTTCTATTCTCAAAACATCTGCCAGAAGAAATCAATAATATAAGTCAAACCATAAGTATAAACTACTAGGGTAAAGGGCTTGGTCAAAATGATAATAATCATATAGCGTTTGAAGGTCATCTTTGTCAGGGCAGCCAGCATGCAGAGAAAGTCAGCTGGGCTAACAGGCCAGATCATCATAAAGATAAAGAACCGCTCGAAACGATTGCCCTTATCTAGCCAACCGATGTACTTGTCATAGGTGCGCTTGCTGACGACGGACTGGACAAAGGCAGCTCCATAGAGACGCACGAGGTAAAAGATAATGGCACAGCCAATCACAATGCCGATATAGTTATAGATGGTTCCGATGATGTGGCCGTAAATAAAGACCCCAGCCACTGAGGTCAAAGCTCCCGGAATGATCGGAACGACGGTTTGTAGGATCTGTAAAAAGATAAAGAGTGGTGGCCCCCAAACCCCAGCTTGCTGGATAAAGGCCGATAGGGTTTCCTTGGACTGTAACACTCCTGCCTGATAGGCCCAAATACAGAAAATCAAGGTTCCGACTCCCCCGACGATAGATGAGATATTGATGACTTGCTGTAGAAGGGGAGAAACAGCTTTCATTTGCTTATCCTGTGACATGTAAACTCCTCATAGATAGTATGATTCTACTATACCATATTTTGAGGAGAAAAACTATCTGGATTATCTGACTGGAGAAATAAGTGTGGTAAAATGAGAATAAGAAAATGATGGTATAGAATGAGGAGTATCATGTTAGGTTTAAACTTTAAAGGAAGCTGGCGCCAATATCAAAAACAGGTCTTGGATCGTTTTCAGGACTATCAAGCAGACGGTCATGTTCATCTAGTGGCTGCTCCAGGGTCCGGCAAGACCACCATTGGTATCGAGCTAATCGCTCGTTTTGGCAATCCAGCCCTTGTCTTGGTTCCAACTGTCACCATTCGTGAACAATGGGTGGACAGGATTCAAACAGCCTTTTTAGAGAACGAACAGAAGATTTCAGATCTCGTTTCCCAAAACTTAAAGGAGATGAAAGCATTAACGATTGTGACCTATCAGGCTTTTCATAGTGCTATGAACCAACTTCAATCACAAGAAGATGGAGAAGCAGAGGATTTTGTGGGATTTGATTTGCTTGCAAGTCTAAGAACTCAGAAAGTTGCGACTCTTTGCTTGGACGAATGCCACCACCTGCGCAATGAATGGTGGAAAAGTCTGGAAGCCTTTCGCAAGCAGTATGGACCGCTGAAACTCATCTCCTTGACAGCGACACCACCTTATGACAGCGATCCTGAACTCTGGGAACGCTATATCCGTATGTGTGGGGAAATCGACCAAGAAATCACGGTACCTGAACTAGTCAAGGAAGACACTCTTTGCCCTCATCAGGATTTTGTCTATATGTGTTCACCAACAGCTGAAGAGGCGGAACGTCTCAAACGGTTTGAGGAGACTAAGTGGGACTATATTCACCACCTTATAGTCGATCCTGATTTTCAAACATTTGTAGCAGGGTCTAAGGTCCTCAAAGGGGATATTTCATCTGATTTGCTCTTAGAAGATCCCAAGTATTTGTCCGCTATGTTGATTTATATGCATTCTCAGGGGTTAACGATTCCTCCCTCTTTGCAAAATTTACTGGGAACCCAGAAGCTTCCAGCATTGACCTCCTACTGGCTGGAGACGCTGTTGCAGAGCATACTCTATCATACACCAGATTGGTATGAGGATCCAGATGGATATAGGAAAAAGTTAGAGGCTGACTTGAAGGCGCGTGGGTTGGTGGAAAAACGTCAGGTTTATCTGGTTAAGTCTAAGGCTTCTGACCAGCTTTTAACCCAATCTCTGGGGAAGTTGTCTGCCATTGCCGATATCTTCTTGACGGAGTATGAGAGTCTAGGTCAGGAACTAAGACAGTTAGTACTAGCTGACTATATTCGCAAGGATTTTGCCACCTATCTGGGAGATAATCAGGCAACCATTTCTCAGTTGGGGGTTCTCCCTTATTTTGAAAGCATTCGTCGAAAATCTCAGGAGCAAGAGATCCCTGTGTCTTTGGCTGTCTTGTCGGGTAGTGTCGTTATTTTGCCTACCGATGTGGCAGCAGAGTTGAAGGAGTTCTTGCCTCAGGTTCCTCTTAGTTTCTCATCTATTGGTCACTTGGATCCAAAAGATTATGTGCAGGTTGGTTTTCCGAGCTCAGCTAAGGGAATCGTAGCGGCAGTGACGGAGCTTTTTCAACGAGGGCGGATTCAAGTCCTAGTCGGAACCAAATCTCTCCTCGGAGAGGGTTGGGATGCTCCTTGTGTCAATTCCCTAATCCTCGGAAGCTTTGTGGGGAGCTTTATGTTGAGTAACCAGATGCGCGGGCGTGCCATTCGTATCTGGCCGGGACATCCAGAGAAGACCAGCAACATCTGGCATCTGGTAGCCGTTCAAGCGCAAGCACTTATCACTCTTCCTGGTGAGGAGCCTAGACCAGAGAGCAATCAGGATCTGCAGACCTTGTCGCGACGGATGGAGCATTTTCTTGGATTGGCTTATAATCAGGAGAGTATTGAGACTGGTTTGGATCGTTTGGATTTTCCAAAGCCCCCTTTTAAGAAAAAGCAAATTAGTGAGTACAATGAGCGAGTTAAGAGTCTCTCCAAGGATCGAGCAGGCTTGCGCAAAAAATGGCAAGATGCTCTTATCGTAGCGGATCAGCTCGAGATAGTTACAGAAGTCGCGACTCAAAAACAGAAGGTCCCAGTCATGCTCTTGCTTGATGCTTTAAAATGGGTTCGCATGTCATTGCTCTTGTTGGCAGTAGATTTGTTAGTCTTGCTATTTAGACTGAGACTGATTGGTGTTTGGTGGCTTACAGCAGTCTGTCTCCTCTTTTTGGTCTTTGCATCTTGGCGCTACCTCCGCTATAAGAGTCCCTATAAACGTTTGCAATCTCTGGGTGAGCAGATCCGAAAGGCTCTGCTAGATTCGGGGCATCTAACGGATGATCAATCCCGTGTTCAGGTAGAGGAGGACAAGGAAAATTATATGGTTTTCGCCTATCTCAAGGGAGGAAGCATGAGGGACAAGGAGCTGTTTGCGCAGACTGTGGGAGAGTTCTTTGCTCCAGTGGATAACCAGCGTTATCTCTTGAAGGCAGAGAAAGTCCGACAAGGTCAGTCACCTTACTATGCCGTGCCTAGTCTTTTTGACAAGCGCAAGGAAGAAGCACAGAAATTCCTCGACTTTCTGACGCCGACTATCGGACGCTATCACCTCGTCTATACACGAACAGAGGCAGGAAGGAAAACCCTTCTCGAAGCTCGTATCAAAGCTCTCTCTAACAAAAACGACCGTATCTTGACTAAGAAGAAGGTTAAAAGTCAGTTGGAGTAGGGGCGGTAAAATATTACCGCTCTAGAAAATAAAAAAGCAAAGGGAGAAAATATGGCAGATACTATTCTAATCCTGGGTAATGGTTTTGATATTGCTATGGATCGAAAAACAAAGTATACAGATTTTATTGACTTTGAAAAACAATTATTTTCTAATCCAGATGAGGAGTTACTGGAGTTTCTAAAAGTTAAAAATATAAGGATTGAGAAATATAAGGATAATTTGTATTTGAAATTTATTAATGAGAATAAAGATACCCTTGGGGATAATTGGTCTAATCTTGAAACCATGATTTCTCAACTTGCAGATGCAATAATGTATTTTAAGGAGAAGAGTGATTTGCTATTTCAAATTGCTCCTGCAAATCAATTTTGGGTACTTGAAGATAAATTAGTAAGTGAAAATAATTATAGTTCAAAAGTATTTGTTGCAAGAAGCTTTATTTCCTTTTATAAAGAGGAAGACTGGAGTTCTTTAGAAAGAGAAGTTGCACTTGAAAAATTTAATAATGAATTTATCAGGCAACTTGATTTATTAATTGAACTTTTAGAAATCTATCTGTCTTATTTGGACTTTCTTGATTTTGGAGTTAGGAGCATTAAATCCAAACCAACAGCCTTGGATGCAATACCTGATTTATCATATACCTATGTATTAAATTTTAATTATACTAATACTTCGAGATATCTATTTAAGACTTATGAGAAACTAACTCATTTTATACATGGCCGAATTGATTTAGATAGAACCTTCAGTGGAATTAATACTATGGTCTTTGGAATTGAAGATAAAGAAAGTGATGTTAACAGTGATTTGATTCCTTACCAAAAGTATTATCAAAGAGTTGTTAAAGAAACTGGTAATAAGTTTGAAGAAGTTTTTATTATTCCAATTTATATTGGAAAAAATACGCCTTTTGTAGGTTGGACTGATTCTACGGAAGTTTTACCTTCAAAGAACATTGTTGTTTTTGGTCATTCAGTAGATCCGTTAGATAAAGAGATTTTTCAAAAATGTTTTGAACTAGCAGAGAAAGGTGAGTATCTATATCGGTTTATTTTCACTTATTTTGATGAACCAGCTAAACGTTCGATTATAAAGAATCTCGTAATCATTCTTGGGAAGGAAAAACTGATAGAGTTAACAGGTAAACGGAATATTGTATTCGTAAAGAGTGATGATAAGGATGGTATGGAAGAAGTTCTACTACCTTAATAAAGTTAAGAATAGTTTATAGCCCACTCGTCCTCCCTAGGTCGAGTGGTTTTTCTTGAAATATGATAAAATAGAAAAGATAATACATTAATTAAGGAAAGTAAAAATGGCAAGTAAAGAAAATGCAGAACGCAAGGAGCTGCATCGTAAAATTTGGGCGATTGCGGACGATGTGCGTGGAGCTGTAGATGGTTGGGATTTTAAGCAATATATCCTAGGAATTCTGTTCTATCGTTTTATTTCAGAGCACATGGCAGACTATTTTGACCGTGCGGAGCATGAGGCTGGGGACTTAGAATTCCGTTATGCTGACATAAGTGACCAAGAAGCTGAGCAAGATTTCAAACCAGGTACAGTTGAGGATAAGGGATTCTTTATCCTTCCGAGTCAACTCTTTGAAAATGTGGTCAAGAATGCCTCGCAAAATGAAAACTTAAACGAAGAATTGGCCAATATTTTCCAAGCTATTGAGAAGTCAGCGATTGGTTTCAAATCAGAGGATGATATCAAAGGTTTGTTTGATAACTTGGATACCCGAAGCAACATCCTTGGTGGAAGCGTTCCAGAAAAAAATAAACGCCTTTCTGATATTCTTAATGGTATCAATAGTATTAACTTTGGAAACTTTGAGGAAAATGACATTGATGCCTTTGGAGATGCCTATGAGTTCTTGATTTCTAACTATGCCAGTAATGCAGGAAAAAGCGGGGGTGAATTTTTCACACCTCAGACGGTTTCTAAATTACTAGCTCGCCTAGTCATGGTTGGAAAAGACAAGATTAACAAGGTCTATGACCCAACATGTGGATCAGGCTCCCTCTTGCTCCAGATGAAAAAACAATACGAAGACCATATCCTAGAGGATGGTTTCTTTGGTCAGGAAATCAATATGACCAACTACAACTTGGCTCGTATGAATATGTTCTTGCACAATATCAACTACAATAACTTTGACATTAAGCGAGGAGACACCCTTTTAAATCCTCAGCATTTAGAAGAAAAGCCATTTGATGCTATCGTTTCTAACCCTCCGTATTCTGTCAAATGGGTGGGTGATGGAGACCCAACTCTGATAAACGATGACCGTTTCGCTCCTGCAGGGAAACTAGCACCCAAGTCAAAAGCTGATTTTGCCTTTATCATGCATAGTCTTAACCACTTGTCTAATAAAGGTAGGGCAGCAATTGTTTGTTTCCCGGGCATTTTCTATCGTGGTGGTGCTGAAAAGACCATTCGTCAGTATCTGGTAGATAACAACTTTGTTGAAGCGGTTATTGCCCTTCCAGATAATCTCTTCTTTGGCACTTCTATCGCAACTACGATTTTAGTTCTGGCGAAGAATAAACTAGAAAACAAAACCCTCTTTATTGATGCGAGTAAAGAGTTCAAAAAAGAGACAAATAACAATGTTTTAACAGATAGCAATATTGAGCATATTGTTGAATTGTTCGCTAATTATCAAAGTGTAGACTATAAAGCAGCTCTTATTGATAATGATGTGATTGGTTCAGAGCAGGATTACAATCTATCTGTGTCAACTTATGTCGAACAAGAAGACACACGTGAGAAGATTGATATAGATGTGCTCAATAAAGAAATCGCTGAGACTGTTGCCAAGATCGACCACTTGCGTGCAGAGATAGATAAGATTGTAGAGGAATTGAGCCATGGCTAATGATGTGATTCTCTATAGAACTGATGACGGGGAGTCCGCTATTGAACTCCACTTGGATAATGGAACGGTCTGGCTGACCCAACAAGAACTAGCTGAGCTCTTTCAGACTTCCAAGCAAAACATTAGTAAACATATCAAGGCTATCTTTGAAGATGGTGAATTGGATGAAACAGTGGTTGTCAACTATCAGTTGACAACCACTCGTCACGGTGCAATAGCTGGTAAAACTCAGTCAAAAAAAGTCGCCTACTATAATCTCGATATGATTTTAGCGATTGGTTATCGTGTGCGCTCCCCTCGTGGAATCCAGTTCAGACACTATGCTTCGACAGTCTTAAAAGAGTATCTGATCAAAGGCTTCGCTATGGATGATGAGCGCTTGAAAAACTTGGGTGGAGGCTCTTACTTTAAAGAACTCCTGGAAAGAATCCGAGACATTCGCTCAAGTGAAAAAGTCTTTTACCGTCAAGTTTTAGATCTTTTCGCGACATCAAGTGATTACAATGCAAACTCACCAGAGGCAAAGAAATTCTTTGCGACGGTGCAAAACAAGATGCATTATGCCATTCACCACAATACTGCCAGTGAACTCATTTATAACCGTGTTGATAGTGAAAAGGAGTTTATGGGCTTGACCACTTTTAAGGGAGATCTCCCTACTCTATCTGAAGCAAAAGTTGCCAAGAACTATCTGACAGAAAAGGAACTCCGTGGGCTTAATCAGCTTGTATCAGGATATCTAGACTTTGCTGAAAGACAGGCAGAGCGAGAGGAAGTCATGACTATGGCGGACTGGGTGATGCATGTGGATCGTATCCTTCAGGCTACTGGGGAAGACTTGCTAGCTAACAGTGGTTTGATCTCTCGTGAACAGATGAAGCAGAAGGTAGATAAGGAATATAAGAGCTACCAAGCCAAGACCCTCAGTCAAGTTGAAAAAGATTACCTCAAGGAAATCAAAAGCATTGAAAATCTAGCCAAGGAAGGAGGTAAGTGATGAATATCCTAGAAGAAATCCAGAACTGTCCCGTTGAGTGGAAAGAGTTAGGGGAAGTAGTAGATTATGAACAACCAACCAAATATATTGTATCAAGTAAAGCTTATACTGACAGTAATGAAATTCCTGTTTTAACTGCGGGACAATCATTTATTTTAGGCTATACAAATGAAAAAACCGGTATTTATCAAGCTAGCAAAACCAATCCTGTTATCATTTTTGATGATTTTACTACATCAAAACAATGGGTAGATTTTAAATTTAAAGTAAAATCATCCGCAATGAAAATGTTAACGATAAAAGATGAATTTGAAAACGAAGTTTTATTACGCTATGCATGGCATTATTTGGGTACAATAACTTATAAACCGGATCAACATGGTAGACAATGGATTGGAACTTATTCAAAGTTTCTCATTCCAATCCCTCCTCTAGAAATTCAAGAAAAAATAGTGCAAACACTTGACAAATTCACCGATTATGTTACAGAATTGACCTCAGAATTGACCTCAGAATTGACCTCACGTAAAAAGCAATATTCTTTTTATCGAGATAAACTGTTATCTTTTGAGGATGAAGTCTATCATGTTGAGTGGAAGACACTTGATGCAGTTTCTGAACAAACAAGTAATATTTCTTGGAATAAAATTGGAGATGATGAAAAATTTAAATATATAGATTTATCATCAGTAGATAGAGTTTCTAATAAGATTATTGAGACTACATCAATAACTAAATTAACTGCTCCAAGTAGAGCTCAAAAGATTGTCAAATCAAATGATATTATCTTAGGGACGACAAGGCCAACTTTGAAACGTTTTACGAAAATTACAGATAACTACAATGACCAGATTTGTAGTACAGGATTTTACGTTTTTAGAACAAATGGTGAGGTTTTATCGAACTATATATATCATATATTTTCATCAAGTAAATTTTATAAATACTTGGAGGAAAATCAGAGTGGGACAAGTTATCCAGCGATATCTGATGCTTTAGTAAAGAAGTATAAAATTCCAGTCCCTTCCCTCGAAATTCAATCTCGCATTGTTCAAGTTCTAGATAACTTTGATACGGTTTGTCATGATCTCAACATCGGACTTCCCAAGGAGGTTGAACTTCGTCAAAAACAGTACGAATATTTCCGAGAAAAACTCTTGACATTCGTCGCCGAAGGCGAGTACACTGAGAGTAGAGTAGAGGAGTGGGACAACTCCGCTATTATCAAACTTTTACAGTGGGTATTTGGCCCAATTCGGGTGAAGTTGGGAGCAGTTGCAGAATATAGTCAGAAGAGGATTAGTGTGACAGATTTAACTCCTGAAACTTATGTTGGAGTTGATAATTTGTTGCAAGATAGAAAAGGGAAAACAGTTGCTACATTTTTACCTGATCAAGGAAGTGTTACAACCTATAATCAGGGTGATATACTGATTGGTAATATCAGACCTTATCTCAAAAAAATTTGGTTTTCGAATCAAGTTGGTGGGACAAGTGGAGATGTCTTGACAGTTCACAATTCTATAATCTCTTGTATGGAAAACAAATATTTATATTATATTTTGTCAGACGATCGATTCTTTTATTATAATGTGCAATATTCAAAAGGTTCTAAGATGCCCCGAGGAGATAAGCAAGCTATTATGCAATATAAGTTTATCTTACCGCCCCTTTCCGAACAAGTAAGAATCGTCTCCACTCTTGATAATTTTAACACCTTAACCAACTCTCTTTCTGAGGGCCTTCCAAAGGAAATTGAACTAAGACAGAAACAGTATGAATACTGGAGAGAACAATTATTAAACTTTACTAGATAAATTCTTTAATCATTATGAGATAGGATCTCAATTAAAACAAAAAAAGGAAGCATGCTATGGTTGACTATTCAAAAATACATGAAGTAATTGCGGAAACAAATGAAGGGATTCTCTTGGCTGAGTATCAACCAGAGTATCGTACGGATAGAGAATATCAGACAGAGGCTGATTTAGAAAATCAGTTAATTTCTGATTTGGTGAATCATCTCAACTATGAACGCTTAAATATTCATACACCTGAAGAGCTCTTAGCAAATGCAAAGGTGCAAATAGAAAAACTCAATAAGGTGACTTTTACGAATGCTGAGTGGGATCGCTTTGTAGTAGAGTATCTGGATTGTCCCAATGAAGGATTAGTTGAAAAAACTCGAAAAATCCAAGAGAATTATATCTATGATTTTGTCTTTGATGATGGACGAATTAAAAATATTTTCATCCTTGATAAGAAAAACATTCATAACAACAGCATGCAGGTCATCAACCAAGTGACCCAAGTGGGTAGCCATACCAACCGTTATGATGTCACGATTTTAGTGAATGGTCTTCCATTAGTTCAGATTGAATTAAAGAGACGAGGAGTTCGTCTGCAAGAAGCCTTTAATCAGCTTCACCGTTATAGTAAGGAAAGTTTCAATAGCGAGAATTCTTTGTATAAGTATATTCAGATTTTTGTTATTTCTAATGGTACTTATACACGCTATTTTGCCAATACAACGGCTCAAAATAAAAATCATTATGAGTTCACTTGTGAATGGGCAGACCGCAAAAATAAAACAATTCACGACCTGGAAGACTTTGCTGTTACCTTTTTGAGCAAACGAGTTCTTTTAGAAGTTTTGACCAAGTATTGTGTCTTTGATGCTGATAATACCTTGCTCATCATGCGCCCTTATCAGATAGCTGCAACAGAGAGTATTTTACGAAAGATTCATTCCACAAATGAAATGAAGAATTTCGGTACGATTAATGCTTGTGGCTATATCTGGCATACGACGGGTTCTGGGAAAACTTTGACCAGCTTTAAGACCGCTCGTTTAGCAACAGAGTTGGACTATATTGATAAAGTGATATTTGTGGTGGATAGAAAAGACCTAGATTATCAAACCATGAAGGAATATCAAAAATTCCAGCCAAATTCAGTCAATGGTAGCAACAATACCAAAGAACTCCAACGAAGTATCGAAGAAAATGATGATCGAATCATTGTCACGACTATTCAGAAGTTAAATAAATTTATAACAGCAAATCCAAATCATGAAATCTACAGTAAGAAATGTGTCTTGATTTTTGACGAGTGCCATCGCTCCCAGTTTGGAAAGGCGCAAAAGCGTATCAAAAAAGCTTTTAAACAGTATGCTTTATTTGGATTTACAGGTACTCCGATTTTCCCAGAAAATAGCTTAACAGGAGAAACAACACAAGAGGTTTTTGGAGAGCAACTTCATAACTACGTTATAACAGATGCTATTCGAGATAAAAAAGTGTTGAAGTTCAAAGTCGACTATAACTATATCAAGCCTGAAATAAACAAGTATAGAGAAGCTGAAAAAGCAGTTGGTCAAGAGATTGATGAGAAGAAACTCAAAAAGATGGAGAAGGAGCTCCTATTGCATCCAGAACGGATAGCAACCATTACAGAGTACCTGTTGAGAGTTTATAATGACAAGACGCATCAGAGTAAATATTACACTCATAAACAAAAAAAGATGCAAGGTTTTAATGCTATGTTGGCTGTACAAAGTATTGAAGCAGCAAAATTATACTATGAAGAACTCCAGCGACAACAGGCAACTCTACCAGAAGTTAAGCGTTTGAAGGTCGCTACTATCTTTAGCTTTGCGCCTAACGAAGAACAGTCAGCTTATGGAGAGATTCAAGATGAAGAGCTAGACCCTCAAGATACAGCTATGTCTCTATCTTCTAAAGAGTTTCTGGCTAAGGCAATCTACGACTATAATCAAATGTTCAAGACGAACTTTTCGACAGATGGTAAAGAGTTTCAAAATTACTATCGAGACCTTTCTAAACGAGTTAAGTCTAAGGAAGTGGATTTATTGATTGTAGTGGGAATGTTCTTGACGGGATTTGATGCGCCGACCATGAATACTCTCTTTGTCGATAAAAACCTACGTTATCATGGTTTGATTCAGGCTTTTTCGAGAACCAATCGAATTTTTAACGAGGTCAAACCCTTTGGAAATATTGTTTGTTTCCGTGATTTAGAAAAGGCTACGCAAGAAGCTATTAAGACTTTTGGAGACACAAATAAGCTTGAAATCATCTTAGAAAAAAGCTTTAGTGAATACATGGATGGTTTCGTTGACCAAGTAACAGGTATTGAGGTCAAAGGCTATACTGCGGTTTGTCAGGAAATTCTGGAAAAATTCCCAAAGCCGCAAGAGATTGAAACAGAGCACGATAAAAAAGAGTTTGTTAAGTTATTTGGTGAGTTGTTGAAACTTGATAATGTTCTTCGAAATTATGATGAATTCCAAGAAATTGACAAACCAATTTCAGAAGGTTATCTTCAGGATTTAAGAAGTGCCTATGTGGAAATTCGAGATGAGTTTTTGAACCTTAAAAACTATGAAAAGACTAAGGATTTGGATGTTGACCTTTCAGATGTCGAATTTGAAATTGAGTTACTAAAAACTGATGAGATTAACCTAGACTATATTCTGGCATTGATTGTTGAAAAATCGAAGAATTCTGAGTCTAAAGAAGTAATGAAAGCAGAAGTTAGTCGTGTGATTCGTTCTAGTATCGATATTCGTGCCAAAGAAGAGTTGGTTATTGGATTTATCAATGACACCGATTTGCAAAAATTGAAAGACCATGATGGGATTATCCATGCTTTCTACGAATATGGCAAGGAGCGCAAGAAAATCGCGATTCAAGACCTAGCTGAGGCTGAGAAACTTGTAGATGACTATCAATTGTTTATCGACAAATCAATTCAACGAGGTTATGCTGAAAATAGTGGGACTGATTTGGATTCGATTATTCCACCAACTTCTCGTAGACAGGGAGCGCGTGAACGGAAAAAACAAGAAGTTTTACGTAAGATTCAGTTGTTAGTAGAGACTTATTCAGGTATTTAAGAGGTTGTCGAACAAGATTTATTAGAAAAATCAGACTCTACAAAAAATACTATTTATCCGCTCATATTCCGCTCATTTTTTAGATACAACTTTGTTTCCATATTTCCTGGAAACTGATAAAAAGCAAGGAGAAACATGGAACAAACTAATCAAAAATCCCACTGTCAACAACTCTGGGCTAGAAACAAATACCTCGTTTTGAGCCATTCTAGCAATATTTACAATGAGATTCGCCAATATCTCAAGAATGAAGTGGTGGAGGTCAACCATGTTCAAAAACTGATTGACCGTGCCTGTCAAATCCCAGAACACAGAGGTCAGGTTTGCAATGCCTTTCAGCATATTTGGGGCTATTTTAAAAAGAAAGCGACTGATGCTGAGCGCAAAGACTATATGCTCCTGCTGGATCGCTACCGCTTTGGTCAGGCTTCTAAGGAAGACTTGATTTCTAAGACTCGAGAGTTGCTGGAACGCTATCCCAATACCTACTTGCAACATTCGACTTTACTGAAAGGAGACTCCCATGAGACTTTGGCATGAGGATTTGATTTCACAACTTCCTCGTCCTCAGCTCCTAGGGCAACACCGAGAGTGCTGCGCCCTGCGTGGCAATGGTTGGGGGAGAAAGCATGCGACGGTTAACTATGTCTTTACCCACTCGCCCTATCATCTCTATGCCTATCATCGCTTGATCATGAAGGAGATGGCTGACCGTGGCTACAATGTCAGTCCAGAGTGGCTGGATAAGGACTACCGTGGCAAAATTTGCCCTCCCTATGAAGACTTGCCTGAGGAGAAGTTGGACAATCCCGTCTACAGTGAGCATGATGCAGGATACTATGAGGAGTGCCTGGCTAATCTCCGAGAGAAGGGGATCAACCTATAGTCTTTTCTAATAGCATGCCATAGTCACTGATGAGAATCGTCAATAGCTCGTTTGAGCATTCCAACTAAAATACAGCCACAAAACAAGTAAAACAAAGGATTTGAGACACTGGTCTCAAGTCTTTTTCTTTTGTTCGAAAAAGTGATATAGTTTCAAACTATATCAAAGCCTAATTTTTTACAATTATACAGGCGCTTTCTTTTCTGTTAAGATAGTTTCAACAACAAATTTTGGAGGACACATCATGTCAACTACGATCATCGGTTTCCCTCGTTTGGGCGAATTCCGCGAATTAAAATTTACAACTGAAAAATACTTTAGAAAAGAAATCTCAGAAGAAGAACTCCTTGCAGCGGCTAAAGAATTGCGTGCAAAACACTGGAACATCGTCAAAGAAAAAGGCATCACTGAAATCCCATCAAACGACTTTTCTCACTATGACAACTTCCTAGATGCTGCTTTCCTCTTCAACGTGGTGCCAGCTTCTGTTCAAAACTTGGACTTGTCTGACCTTGAGCGTTACTTTGCTTTGGCGCGTGGTTACCAAGGTGAAAAAGGGGATGTTCGTGCACTTCCGATGAAGAAATGGTTCAACACCAACTACCACTACATCGTGCCTAAATTTGAAAAAGACACTCAAGTTAAACTTGCAGCTCACAAGATCTTTGATGAGTTCCAAGAAGCAAAAGAACTTGGTCTTAACACTCGTCCTGTCCTTGTAGGTCCATTTACTTTCCTTCAATTGTCAGACTTTGAAGAAGGCGTGAAAGCAGAAGACTTCGTAGACAGCTTAGTGGCTGCTTACCAAGAAGTTTTTGCTAAATTGGCGGAGCTTGGTGCAACTCGCATCCAACTCGACGAAGCAGCTCTTGTCAAAGATTTGACAGCTGAAGAAAAAGCTCTCTTCTTGAACCTCTACAACAAACTCTTGGCTGATAAAAAAGGTCTTGAAGTCTTGCTTCAAACTTACTTCGGTGACGTTCGTGACGTTTATGCTGACCTTGTAAAATTGCCAGTAGATGCTATCGGTCTTGACTTCGTTGAAGGTAAGAAAACGCTTGAACTTGTGAAAGGTGGTTTCCCAGCTGACAAGACTCTCTATGCTGGTATCGTCAATGGTAAGAACATCTGGCGCAATAATTACGAAAAGAGCTTGGCTGTTCTTGAGCAAATTCCAGCTGAAAACATTGTCTTGACAAGCTCATGCTCACTTCTTCATGTGCCATTTACAACCGCTAATGAAGAATTTGAACCAGCTATCTTGAACCACTTTGCCTTTGCAGTTGAAAAATTGGATGAGATCCGTGATTTGGATGCTATCCGCAACGGTCAAGGTGAACAAGCTCTTGCAGCAAACAAAGAACTCTTTGCGACTGAGCGTGTGGGTGAAAATACTGAACTTCGTGCCCGTATTGCTGGCTTGACAGACGCAGACTACACTCGTTTGCCAGCCTTTGCAGAACGTGAAGCGATCCAAGAAGAAACTTTCAAACTTCCAGCACTTCCAACAACAACCATCGGTTCATTCCCTCAAACTAAGGAAGTTCGTGCTAAACGTTTGGCCTTCCGTAAGGGTGAGTTGTCAGCAGAAGACTATGACAAGTTCTTGGCAGAGCAAATCGACGAATGGATCAAATGGCAAGAAGAAGTTGGATTTGACGTGCTTGTTCACGGTGAATTTGAGCGTAATGACATGGTTGAGTACTTCGGCCAAAACTTGTCAGGTTACCTCTTCTCTAAGAATGGTTGGGTACAATCATACGGTATGCGTGGGGTGAAACCACCAATCATTTGGGGCGATGTCACTCGTCTCAACCCAATCACTGTCAAATGGTCTAGCTACGCACAAAGCCGTACTGACAAACCTGTTAAAGGGATGTTGACTGGTCCTGTTACCATCCTTAACTGGTCATTCCCACGCGAAGACATCTCTATCAAGGATTCAACTCTTCAAATCGCTCTTGCTATCAAGGATGAAGTTCTTGACCTTGAAGCTGCTGGCGTGAAGATTATCCAAATCGATGAGGCTGCTCTCCGTGAGAAATTGCCACTCCGTCGTAGCGACTGGTACGAAGACTACCTTGACTGGGCTATTCCAGCCTTCCGCTTGGTACACTCAACAGTAGCGCCAGATACTCAAATCCACACTCACATGTGTTACTCAGAATTTACAGATATCATCCCAGCTATCGACAACATGGATGCGGACGTTATTTCCTTTGAAGCAAGCCGTTCAAACCTTGAAATCTTGGACGAACTCAAAGCGAAAAACTTCCAAACAGAAGTGGGACCTGGGGTTTACGATATCCACTCACCTCGTGTGCCAAATGAAGGCGAAATCGACCACACAATCGATGCTATCCTTGCCAAAGTACCAAGCAAGAAAGTTTGGATCAACCCTGACTGTGGTTTGAAAACACGTGGTATTCCAGAAACAAAAGAAAGCTTGATCCGCCTTGTCGAAGCAGCAAAAGCTGCGCGTGAGAAATTGTAAGATAAGATTTCTCTCGTGACACTGACTGATCAAGGAACTGCTTGGCCCAAGCTGGCTCAGCAATCATGAAATCAAAAAGAAAAGGATAATGACTATGTCACGCCAAACTCCGTCACTTTCATTTGAAGTGTTCCCTCCAAACCCAGCTGTGGGTAATGATAAAATTATTTCAGCCTTGCAGGATATGCGGGAGCTGACACCGCACTTTATCAGTGTGACTGCCAGCAATAATAAATTTAATATCAAGGAAACAACGGTTCGTTTGGCTGACTTTATCCAGAATGATTTGGCGATTCCAACTATTGCCCACTTGCCAGCTATCTATCTGACCAAGGACAAAGTTGCTGAAACCATTGCAGACTTGGATAAGGTTGGGGTACAGAAAATCTTGGCCCTGCGTGGGGATATTATCCCTGATGTGGAACCACAAAAGGATTTCCGCTACGCAACGGACTTGATCGAGTTCATCAAGGAACAAGCCCCTCACTTTGATATTATTGGTGCTTGCTACCCAGAGGGGCACCCTGACTCTCCAAACCAAATCTCGGATATTCAAAATCTCAAGAAGAAAGTGGATGCAGGCTGTTCAAGCCTTGTAACGCAACTTTTCTTTGACAATGAGCGCTTCTACGATTTCCAAGACAAGTGTACCTTGGCAGGGATTGATGTTCCTATTCATGCGGGGATCATGCCCATTCTTAACCGTAACCAAGCGCTTCGTCTCTTGAAGACTTGTGAGAATATCCGCCTTCCACGCAAATTCAAAGCCATCTTAGACAAGTATGAGCATGACCCTGAGTCGCTCAGAGCAGCAGGACTTGCCTATGCAGTGGACCAGATCGTGGACTTGGTCACTCAGGATGTTGCTGGTGTGCATCTCTACACCATGAACAATGCTGAAACAGCCAAATACATCCACCAAGCAACCCATGCCTTGTTTAATCATCAGTCTTTAGGATAATAAAAAGCAAACCATTCTTCTCAGGTGAGGGGAATGGTTCCTTTTTAATAGAAAAGCCCGTACTTTTTAAGAAAAATATGATAAAATAGACTCTGTACGTACTTGATACAAAGATGAGGGTATTTAAGCTATAGAAATTTTTATTAAAACCTGATAATAGGTGTCTATAAAAAGATATTTCACGCTATAGTGGTATCTTAGATGATAACAATGTTATTATCTAAAACGGGATTTTTGAGACATTTGGCTCAAAAATTAGGGATGAAATTCCGAAGGAAGTTGCTCCCGTCCGCACTATTCCAGTGAAATATCAAAAAAACTACTTAATTGAATTTTGGTCTCATTTCTTAGGAAAAAAGATAAGCTTCCTAGCACTCATCGAGTGCGGCGTCACCTTCCTATTTTTCTACAGAAATGTTCGGCAAGCCGAACCGTCCAAAATATCTTGAGTAATTGAACACGCCTACAACTCTGTGGAAAAAGATAAACTGTCTTTTCTTCATCGAAGACTTCGCCAGTTTCCTATTT